>DASWCG010000129.1:0-12270 GCA_036390175.1 Candidatus Acidiferrales bacterium
ATTCCGTAGCCCTCCAGCGCGACAACTTTCCGAGGATGATTTGTGAGCACGCGGATGCCTTTGAGACCGAGATCAATCAAGACCTGCGCTCCGATGCCGCTTTCATGTTGAACCAGGCGCTGCCGGGCGAGGTCGCGGTCAAGCTGGCCGCGAGAATGGTACAAAATCCGTGGAAGCTCGCCGGGCGTTACCCGGGCTGAGTCGATCCCGAATCCCCGGCCCGTGTGGTGGAGATAGACAAAAACGCCGCGCCCCTCTTTCGCGATGGCCTCGAGCGAGCGCGCCACAATTTCATGGCAGTCGCAAGCCGTCGAACCAAAAACGTCTCCCGTCAAGCAATGGGAGTGCACGCGAACCAGCGGCGGCTGATCGCCCTCGAGGTTCCCGCGGACCAGCGCGACGTGCTGCTCATGGTCAATATCGCTTGAGAAAGCGATCATGCGGAATTCACCATAGTGCGTTTTGAGGGGCGCTTCAGCGATGCGCCGGACGTACCGCTCATGTTGCATGCGGTAGCGGATCAGGTCGGCAGTCGTGAGCAGCTTCAGGCCGTGCGTCCGGCAAAACTCCAGAAGTTGCGGCACGCGAGCCATCGTGCCGTCTTCATTCATGATTTCGCAGATCACTCCCGCAGGAGTCATCCCGGCGATGCGCGCAAGATCCACCGAGGCCTCCGTCTGCCCGGCGCGGACCAGCACGCCGCCATGCCGCGCTCGCAGGGGAAACACGTGGCCGGGTCTCGCCAGGTCGCCGGGCCGGGTCTTGGCATCAATCGCCGCAAGAATGGTGGTGGCGCGGTCGGCCGCGCTGATGCCGGTGGTCGTGCCGTAGCGCGCGTCAATGGCTTCGCAGAACGCCGTGCCGTGCGCCGAGGTGTTGTTGGGCGACATCAAAGGCAGGTGCAGCTCATCGCAGCGGTGTTCGGTAAGGGCCAGACAAATCAATCCGCGCCCGAACTTCGCCATGAAGTTGATAGCTTCCGGGGTCACCATCTCCGCCGCCATCGTGAGATCGCCTTCGTTTTCGCGGTCTTCGTCGTCCACCAGGACGATCATCTTGCCCTGACGGATTTCCTCGACGGCTTCTTCGACTGTCGCGAACGGTGCTCTATGTTCCGCCATATCAGCCCTTCCAGAGGCGAATCAAGTGATAGATGCCGGCGCCGAGCCCTCCGGCTCCGGGAATCGTCAGCACCCAGGCCCACACGATGCGTCGCGTCACGCCCCAGCGAACCGCGGTAAGGCGGCGTGACGCACCCACGCCAACGATCGCACCGGTAATTGTGTGAGTTGTGCTCACCGGAATTCCGAAATGTGCCGTTCCTGCCAGCGTCAAAGCTCCCGCCGCTTCGGCGGCGAATCCCCCAAACGGATTCAGTTTGGTTATGCGCTGGCCCATGGTCTTCACGATACGCCAACCGCCAGCCATCGTGCCGCCGCCCATTGCCAAGTGACAACAAATGATAACCCAAAAGGGGACCGAGTACGTCTTGAGGTATTTGCCGGCGACCAGCGCTGCCGTGATGATTCCCATGCCTTTCTGCGCGTCGTTTGTGCCGTGCCCCAGGCTGTAAGCCGCAGCAGAAATCAGCTGCAAGCGGCGAAACCAACGGTCCACGCGATGGGGCGAATGCCGCCGAACCATCCAGCTCGTCGCAATAGTGACTGTGATGGCTACGGCCATGCCGACGAACGGCGCCACGAAAATGAAAATCACCGGTTTGGTCCAGCCGGAAACAATAATGGCGCGAAATCCCGCTCGCGCAATCGCCGCCCCGCCATACCCGCCCATCAACGCGTGGGACGAACTCGTTGGCAGTCCGAGAGACAGTGTGAGCAGGTTCCAGAGGATGGCGCCAAACAGGCCGGCGAGCACAACCTGCTCGTTAATCAAGTTGATGCGCACTAAACCCTGGCCAATCGTTTTTGCCACCGCTGTGCCGAATACAAATGCGGCAATGAAATTCCAGAAGGCTGCCCAGACAACTGCCCACAATGGCGTAAGGACGCGGGTCGAAACGACCGTGGCGATTGAATTCGCGGCATCGTGCCAGCCATTGGAAAACTCGAACGCCAGTGCAAGCCCAACGATAAACAGGAGAAGATTGAAGTTATCCAAGGCCGCAAACCTCGCTATAAATGAGAATTTCGGTTCCGGAAGCCGGCTTGTTGCCGAGGGTATTGCGTCCGGTTTCGCCATGGGTGGCGGCGCCGGGCAGGGCACCAATGCCGACGCTGTCGAGAACGATCCAGATGATGCGGTCAAAGGGTGTCATGACGTTCCCCGATTCGCGGGGCGGCAAGAATGTACCATAGTGGCGTGCGGCGCGTGCCTTCTGTGGCCCGTGATCCGTGACTCGTGACTTGTGTTCGGGACCCGAAAGTGGGCCCCTCCCCCCACCCCCTGTTTTTCGTAAGTATGTGATTCAAAAGGGTTTGCGAAATAACACTCTGCAAGTATGTGTCCCTAAAGGGTTTGAAACCACGTGTTTTGATATAGATGTGCGATTTCTTGGAAGTATGTGCGCCGAAAGGGTTTACGGAGGCGGAATTCATAAGAATGTGAAAAGAAAGGGGTTGAGTGTCGAAGGTCGAAAACGGGGAGCGGGTCGCGGCGAGACACGTGTCCCGGTGTTGGGTTTGCAAGCGGCCAAGAACCATCTTACTTTTCCTTTTCCCTTCCTGACCTACTGCGGTCTGTCTGGCGGCCTAAAGGCGGTTCCACCTAGCGGCACCCGGCGATAACCACTCAAGTAATTATACCAAAATTGACTGCCGATTGTCAAGGGCCGATTTAACTCCTTAGGATTGAGCATGTTACGGGAGGGGGCCCTTGACTGGAGGCGCTTGCACGGCACAAATATCCTGGTCGGATATCCAGTTATGTCGTTAACGATGAGGATGTTACCAAGCAAGAGGCCGGTTCCTGCCCTTTCATAAAGTTAGGCCGGGCAGCTACCCCTGGCGGACGGCAAGCAGTGACTCTTCACGAGGCTGGACAAACCAGCGAAATCGAAGGCGACCCACGTCGCACTTGATGGGGCGAAATCAAGACGCGCCAACCTGAGAACCGTCCGACGCTGTGGCCCCTATCAAGCGCTTTTCAAGGTCACGGATTCGATGACGTTGGCCACATCCTCGCATTTATCCACAGCCGTTTCGATCACTTCGAATATCTCTTTCCACTTGATGATCTGCACGGGGTCGCGCTCTTCGTCGAATAATTGGGCGATGAGCGTGCGGCAAAGGCGGTCGCTCTCATTCTCCAGCCGGTTAATCTCGATGCAATGATCGAGGATGTGGTCCCGCTTTTCGAGCAGGCGGACGGCAGCGGCCACTTCGCCTGTAGATTCGTAAAGAACGCGCGCCAGGTCGGACGTCCCAGGCCGGACGCTGCTCACGCGGTAAATCACCATGCGAGCAGCCGCCGCATCCACCAAGTCCAGGACATCGTCCACTTTTGTCGAAAGAACGTGGATATCCTCCCGGTCAAACGGCGTGACGAAGGTCTGATTCAGCTTGGTAATCAGGGCGTGCGTAATCTCGTCGCCAGTGTGCTCGATCGCCTTGATGTTCTGGGCTTGCTCCGGGACGCCCGTGTAGTGGGTCAGCATTTCCACGAGCGCTTTCGCGCCCGCGTGAACATTCTCGGCCTGTTTGATGAACATGTCGAAGAAGCTGGCTTCGTGCGGCAGCATCCGCCTCAAAAGGTTGGCCATAATCTCCTGGGGGTCCTCCGGAATTGCCTGCTGGAATAGGCCCACCGAATCTTACCCGAAGGCTAGACGAGGGGCAAGGAAAGAGGAAAAGGCTCCGGGACTCCGGTGAGCATCTCATCTGGTTGAGACCGAATCCTGCGATTTTGCCCGGGCTGGCGCAACGAAAGATCCGTTGCTTTTTGGGAATGGGAGTATAATCTCGCGCCAAGAAGCATCAGGAGGAGGTCTCACATGCGGCGGTACAGGATGCTCGTTTTTGTGTTGATTATCTGTGGCGGACTAACCCTGACCGTGGCAGAACAGAGAAACCCACAGAGGCCGGCACCGGGACCGCAGGCCACGCCGGGACAAGGGCAAGCTAATCCAGAGCAGAACAAGCTCGTTGCGCGGCGAGTGTTCGACGACCTCTTTACCGCAGGGCGCTATGGTGAGATCGATCAGATCTACGACAGGAATTGCAAGGTCCATTTCGGCAACCGGAGTGAAAGCTTGGACCAGGCCGTGGCCGAAGGAAAAGGGTGGCGGTCCGCCGCTCCTGATCTGGTGATGACGGCAGACCAGATAACCGTAAGCGGCGACGTGGTCAACGTGGTGTGGTCGGCCAGGGGGACGCACACCGGCCAAGGTCACGGGTTGAAGCCCACGGGAAAGCGGATTAACGTGCGGGGCAGAAGCACGTTCCGCTTCGCGAACGGCAAGATTGTCGAAGCGTCGAATGACGATTATCGGCCGGAGCTTTTCCGCCAGCTTGGTGTTCCTCCAACTCAGGCTTGGCTCTACGAAAAGGGCGAAGATATCTGGCTGGCCGTCCATCATTTCTTTTCCGGGGCGGAGCCCGCGAGCGCTTCGGTTCAACCTTCCGCGCAGTAACGCAAAACGCCCGCTACAGCAGGACAGGCGGGCAGTCCTGTGCTTGTTCCCTAAAGCCCTGATATGGCCAGGATAGCGCTGATCGCCCGAGGTGGTAATACTTGGGCGCGCGCCTTGCTGCAAAGTCTCCGCCGGGCCAGACCAATCCACGAATACGATCTTGCCGAGGTCGCGAGTTTTTGCAATCGTGCGGCCGAACATGATTCGGAACTATCCTGCATCTACATTCCCTCGCTGACGGACAAAGAAGGGACGATGCCCGATTTACCCGAAGCCGAGCAGGTCTTTCAGCAATCCGCCAGAATCCGTCCCAAGAATTTCATCCTCCTTTCCAGCGCGCTGATCTACGGAACCGGACCTGGGAGGAAGAGCCTGGTCACGGAAGATTATTCCGCCCGGGGTTTTGGCACGTATCAAATCTGCAGGCGATGGAAATTGCTCGAGGAGGCCGGCGCCCGGCTTTTGAAAGCGAACGTGCCGCTCACGATTCTTCGTCCGGCAACGATTCTTCCTTCGCCCACTTTGCTCAGCCGGCGGTTGATGCGGCGGCTCATGGTGACCATTCCGGGACACGATCCTGTTCTGCAGCTTCTGAGTCTTGCGGACTTGGCCGAAGCCGTCCTTTGCTCCGTCGAGCGCGGCCGGCCAGGAGTGTTCAACATCGCGCCGGACGGCGTGGTTCCTCTGCGTGCTGCCGCACGTATCGTTCGAAGCCTTTGTGTTCCTTTCCCGCGGACCTTGCAGCGACTCACCACGAACTCAGAAGCATTGGAGTATTTGCGCTATCCGTGGACAATCTCCAACGCAAAAATAAAAGCTGAGCTCGGCTTTGCCCCTGGTAAATCGAGTGTTGCGGCGCTCGTGGAATGCCGCAATTCAAGCGGGCCCACTCCTCCGGCGGAAGGCGCATTTGATGAATTCGGGATGGACGCGAACTACATCCGGTTCTTCGGCAAGACGCTATTTAAGTTTCTGTGTGATTACTATTGGCGCGTCGAAACGAGAGGGTTGGGGCACGTTCCGCGCCAAGGGCCGGGAATCCTGGTCGGGATGCACCGTGGGTTCATGCCCTGGGACGGCGTCATGGCGCTGCATCAGTTGGTCGAAAAGACCGGAAGAATTCCGCGCTTTTTGACTCATCCCGGCCTTCTGAAATTTCCGTTCATTTGCAACTTCGTCAGGAAACTCGGCGGGGTTGTCGCGTGCCAGGAAAGCGCCGCCCGCGTGCTGGAAAGCGGCGAACTTCTGGGCGTTTTCCCGGAGGGTGTTCAGGGGGCATTCACGCCTTATCGCAAAGCTTATACGCTACAGGGGTTTGGCCGCGATGATTTTGTGAAAATGGCCCTGCGTTACCGCGCCCCGATTGTTCCGTTTGTCACGATTGGCAGTGCAGAGATATTCCCGATCTTCGGTCAAATCAAGTCACGCCGCTGGACGCGCTATTCGGATTGGCCCTGTTTGCCCATTTCCACATTTCCTTTCTTGCCTGTGCCGCTGCCCTCCAAATGGCACACTCAGTTCTTGCCTCCCATTCATGTAGAAGAACAATTTCCGTCCGGAGCCGCTCCGGATGCTTCCCTCGTTAAGCGAATCAGTGGGGAAGTGCGGACGAAGATGCAGCAGGCCGTGGACGACATGCTGTGCCGCCGCCGGTCCATTTTCTTTGGTTCTGTCTTCGATTCTGAGGAAGGATAAAAAAACTCGGGGCAGGCCGACATGACCGGCCCGCCCCGTTGAATGGAGTGGTTCCGAGCTTGAACTTCCGCCCGGAAGTTTAGTACATCCCGCCCATGCCTCCGCCACCGTGCGGACCTGCGCCGGCAGCCTTCTTTTCGTCCTCCTTGATGTCGGCCACCAGAGCTTCGGTGGTCAGCATCAAGCCGGCAACAGACGCAGCGTTCTGGAGCGCGAGACGGGTGACCTTGGCTGGATCAATCACGCCGGCCTTGACCAAGTCGGTAAACTCCCCGGTCTCGGCGTCGAAGCCGAAGTTTTCATCCTTGGAATCGCGGATGCGGCCGACAACCACGGCGCCTTCGTGCCCAGCGTTCTGGGCGATCTGGCGCATAGGCTCTTCGAGCGCGCGCTTCACGATGTTCACGCCAATGGCTTCGTCATCGTGCAGCTTGAGCTTGTCCAGGGCCGGGACGCAACGCAGCAACGCGGTGCCGCCGCCGGGGACGATGCCTTCCTCGACCGCAGCACGCGTGGCGTGCATGGCGTCTTCCACGCGGGCCTTCTTCTCCTTCAGCTCGGTCTCGGTGGCTGCACCCACCTTGATGACCGCTACGCCGCCGACCAGCTTGGCCAGCCGCTCCTGGAGCTTTTCCTTGTCGTAGTCCGACGTGGTGTCCTCGACCTGCGTCCGGATCTGCTTGACGCGGCCCTCGATCTCAGTGGCCTTTCCGTTGCCTTCCACGATCGTGGTGTTGTCCTTGTCGATGGTGATTTTCTTGGCCCTTCCGAGGTCTTCCGGCTTCACATTCTCGAGCTTGATGCCGAGATCCTCGGTAATGGCCTTGCCGCCGGTGAGGATGGCGATGTCTTCGAGCATGGCCTTGCGCCGATCACCAAAGCCCGGAGCCTTTACGGCCGCGCACTGCAGCGTACCGCGGAGCTTATTGACCACCAGAGTGGCCAAAGCCTCGCCCTCCACCTCCTCAGCGATGATGAGGAGCGGCTTACCCACTTTGGCGATCTGTTCGAGCAAGGGAAGCAAGTCCTTCATGGAGCTGATTTTTTTCTCGTGGATCAGGATGCGCGCGTCTTCGAGCACGCATTCCATCCGTTCCGGATCCGTGACAAAGTAGGGCGAGAGATAGCCGCGGTCGAACTGCATGCCTTCGACCACTTCGAGCGCCGTCTCCATGGTCTTCGACTCCTCCACGGTGATGACGCCGTCCTTGCCGACCTTGTTCATGGCCTCGGCGATGATGTTTCCGATCTGTTTGTCGTTGTTGGCGGAGATCGTGCCGACCTGGGCGATCATGGTTCCCTTGACGTCGCGGGAGAGTTTCTTGATTTCGCCCACGGCGACTTCGACGGCCTTTTCGATGCCCCGCTTGAGCGCCATCGGGCTCGCCCCTGCGGCCACGGTCTTGACGCCCTCGCGGAAAATGGCCTGCGCCAGCACGGTTGCGGTCGTCGTGCCGTCGCCAGCCACATCCGAAGTCTTGGATGCAACTTCGCGCACCATCTGCGCACCCATGTTCTCGAGCGGGTCTCTCAGCTCGATCTCCTTCGCCACGGTCACGCCGTCTTTGGTGATGACCGGCGCGCCGAATTTCTTCTCGATCACGGCGTTGCGGCCTTTCGGCCCGAGCGTGATCTTGACGGCATCCGCCAGGATGTTCACGCCCCGGAGGATCGATTGCCGGGAATTCTCACCCGTCACAATTTGCTTTGCCATACGACTTCTTCCTCCTCGGTCAATTGGAATTCGTTTTTGGACTACTGCCCGCCCGTTTTTGTGGCGCGGGGAAGTTTACTTTCTGCCGGATGCTGCTTTGGCCTGGCCGGACAGCTTGGCCAGGATTTCGTCTTCGCGCAGGATCAAGTACTCCTGGTCCTCAATTTTGATCTCGGTCCCGCTGTACTTGCCGAAAAGAATGCGGTCGCCGGCCTTCACGTCCAAGGGAATGAGTTCTCCCTTTTCGCGCTTGCCCGAGCCTACCGCGATGACTTCACCTTCTTGGGGTTTCTCTTTGGCCGTGTCGGGAATGATGATGCCGCCCTTCACGGATTCTTTCTCCTCAATCCGCTTGATTAGCACGCGGTCATGCAGGGGAGTGATATTGACAGCCATCGTGACTTACCCTCCGTTGGGAGATTCTGGATTTGCACTCCTGGAGCGCGTCCTCCGGGCTTAGCACTCCTCGTATGCGAGTGCTAATATAGCAGAAAACTCCACCATGTCAAGCATATTGATGACTTCTTTGGAGGTTTCCGAACGGACGCAATTTGATCGTAACTCCTTATATTTCATATTGTTAGCACGATGCCAGATATTTCTTGCACTTGGCCTGCCTTCTGCTTATCCTCCGTCTGAATAAGATTGCGCCATCGAGTGCGGATGTCCACACTGTTCTACTTGCGACTCGTCGGTCTTACCGCTGGAACGCTGGTTCAGTTGTTCTGGATCGTCCTGATTCTTGGCTATAGGCGGCCGAGAAACTTTGAGCGAGTGCTCTTCTTTGTCGGCCTGGCGCTGTTTCTTTTTTATTCGGGCTCTCTGCTGGCGCTGAACGCCGAGATTTATTATCCGATTCCACCCCCGGCGTTGCTTTCCTTTGCTGTGACGCTCGTCGCGTGGGGCTTGGGATTCCTCCCTCCGCTCATCGTGCACGTGCACGTGGCGTACGCGCGGGCGACCGAGGGAGAAGCGGCGCCGAAATGGCTCGCCTGGCTGGTTTGGTCGGCATACCTGCCCGTCCTGTATTTCGCAATCCTGGTTTATCCACGGCTGCTGGAGAGCGCTGAATCGTCGCTCCTCTGGCCCGGGAGAAGCTTGGGCGCGCCCTATGGAGTTTGGCTGGCTGCGGCGATGCTTGTGGGCACGTATTTCGAGGGGCGTTTCGCGCGGCAAACTGAAGTTCCGATGGAGCGGCGGTTTCATCGCACACTGCAGGTCTTTCTGGTTTTGGCTGCTCCGCTTGCGCTGGTCGCCTACGTGGTTGTGGCACCGCGCTCTATGGGGCCCTCCTTGACCCTGGGAACGTCGCTGATGCTTGCTTCTCTTTTGCCGAGCGCGCTCCTGGCTTATTTCGTTCTTCGCTACAACTTCCTTCAAATTGGGCGGCAACGCAATCTGGTGTACGCCGCGTCAGCGGCGTTTCTGGCGTTGTTGTATCTGGGGGCCGTGCGGCGAGTTAGCACGTGGCTCGAGCACCTGATCCCGCCGGAGGCCACAGCCGCAATTCTGCTCTTCACGTTAGTAATTTTCTTTGAGCCGTTGCAAAGGCGCGTTGCCGGGTTGCTTCACGAACGGTTTCAAAGGCAAGTGGACCAGTTGCAGAAGCTGATGACCGAAATCCAGCAGGAGGCGCGGCACGGCGACTTGGCCCGCCTGGTGGAATTTGCCGAGCAGCGGATTCGCGATGCGTTCGGATTGGCGGCTGTGCGGTTGCGATTGAGCGATGCGCCCTCCTACGGGAGTGCCAATGAGCCGCTGAAGGCAGCCCCACAAGCAGTGTGGTCCTACTCGCCTCGGGTATTTGCTTTGTGGGACGGGCAGCGCGAAATCGGAACACTCGAAGCAGCCCCGCATGGCGCGGCGCTCTCCGGGGAATCGCGCGGCGCGCTCGAATTTCTCGCCGAACAACTGCCTGCCGTGCTCGATTTGTGCCGCCTGATTGAGCAGAAGCTTGCGCTCGAGCGGGAACTGGCAGAGCGGGAGCGGCTGGCGCTCGTCGGTCAAATGGCCGCAAGCATTTCCCACAATTTGAAAAACCCGCTGGGCTCCATGAAAACCATTCTGCAGGTGCAGCTCGAAAATCCCGGTCTGCCGGCGAATCTTCGGAGGGACTGTGAATTAGTTATCTCCGAAATTGACCGGCTTGGTGCGAAGCTCGGGCAACTCCTGCGCTTCAGCAAACCCGCTCTGCGCGCCGGCGTCGCCGGACAGCAAATGGACGCAAGAGCTATCGCACAACAAGTGGCGGGTCTGCTGCGGTACGATGCCGAGCGACGCGGCGTGAAGCTCGCATTCGAGGCCGTCGGATGCGAATTCGGAGTGCGGGGCAGCGAAGAGGCCCTCAGCGATATTCTTTCGAATTTGCTGGTGAATGCCATCGAAGCGCTGGGGCATGGAGGACGCGTCGGCGTGGAGCTGACCGAGCAAAATGGCGCGCTGCATCTCTCCATCGAAGACGACGGCCCCGGGATCCCCGCAGACCTGCAGAAGAAAATCTTTCAGCCGTTCTTCACAACGAAGCCGCATGGCACCGGGCTGGGACTGGCGATTGTGGCGCGGCGCGTGGCGGAGATGGGCGGCGAAATTCGCTGGAGGAGTCCAGCCCGCGGCGGGCGGGGCACGGTATTCACCGTGTTGCTGCCGCTCGCGGAACGGCAGGGACCGGAGAAAACAAAGGGAGAAGCGGGATGAGAACCGTGTTGATTGTGGACGATGAACCGGCGGCGCGCTATGGCTTGCGCCGCGCGCTCGAGCACAAATACCGCGTAGCTGAGGCAGACACAGCGGCAGCCGCGCGCGAAGCGTTTGTCCGTGAACGCCCGGACGTGGTTCTGCTCGATGTTGTTTTGCCCGGCGAAGACGGGCTGAGTTTTCTGCGCTGGATGCGCGAGCAGGGGCACGAGCAGCCGGTGCTCATGGTGTCGGCGCTGGACACAGCCCGTAAGGCAGTCGAAGCTCTGCGGGAAGGGGCAGCAGACTATCTGGTGAAAGGTTTCGACATCGAAGAGTTGCGCAAGCGTGTCGCGAATCTGTTGAAGGTGGTCGAATTGGAGCAGGAAAACGAGCGGCTGCGGCACCGGCTCGTAACCGAAGGGCAGTTCGGGCCGATGATCGGGCGTAGCGCGGAGATGCGGCGTGTATTCGAGCTGGCCGAGCGCGTCGCGCCGACAGATACGACCGTGCTTATCCTTGGCGAGAGCGGCACAGGCAAGGACTTGCTGGCGCAAGAAATTCATAACCGTTCGCCGCGCGCGGAGCGCCCGATGGTGGCGGTGAATTGTGCGGCGCTCCCGGAGAATTTGATTGAGTCGGAGCTGTTTGGCTACGAGAAGGGCGCATTTACCGGCGCGGCGCAGCAGAAAAAAGGGAAGTTCGAGCAGGCCTCGACGGGCACCCTTTTCCTGGACGAAATCGGAGATATGAACGCGGTCACGCAGGCGAAAGTGCTGCGGGCGCTTGAGAATCGCGTCATCGAGCGGCTGGGAGGGACGCAAACGATTCCCGTGGACGTAAGGGTGGTCAGCGCGACCCACCGGAACCTGCCCGTGGAAATCTCTGCCGGGCGCTTTCGCGAAGACTTATATTACCGTCTGCGTGTGGTCACCATCGAGATGCCGCCGCTCCGGGCGCATAAGGAAGACATCGCGCCTTTGGCGGAATCGTTCCTGGAGCAACTCGGCGCACGGCACAATCGCCCGGCGCGGCTCCAGCGCGACGCGCTCGCGGTCATCGAACGCTATGACTGGCCGGGAAACATCCGCGAACTGAAGAACGCCTTGGAGCGCAGCCTGGTTCTGGCGCGCGGCGAAGAGATCGCTGTGGCTGATTTGCCGGAGGAAGTCGTCGCCGGAAAACCCTCTGCTTCCCGGCGTCACGCAAATGGCGCAGACATTGGATTGTCGGAGCCCGACTTCCGCGAAGCCAAGCGCAAATTCGAGATTGCCTACCTGAGGCGGAAACTCGAAGAGCATCGCTGGAATGTCTCACGCACAGCGGCGTCTGTCGGGCTGCACCGACAAAGCTTGCAGGAGAAACTGCGCGAGCTGGGAATTCAGCGGCCTGGAAAAGCTCCTGCGGAGGCGCAATGAATGGGCGGAAAAACGCCACCCTTCCACGACAAAATCGCGGCGTACATCCTGGCGGGGGGCATGAGTTCGCGACTGGGGCGCGACAAAGCTTTGGTCGAATTGGGAGGCCGGCCACTGCTGATGCACATTCACGCGCTGCTGGCCACGGTCGTGAGCCACGTGACTGTTGTCGCGCCACGGCG
>DASWCG010000130.1:0-2778 GCA_036390175.1 Candidatus Acidiferrales bacterium
CTTCAGATCTCCAGAATGAAATTGTACGCCGGTTCGAAACATCGGTGCGCGCTCCCAGAGGGAGCCCATTCCGATCGCCGTCCCGGTGGTTTCGAAGAGGCTTGGCAGGGTCGAAGAATAGAGGGTCCAATCCTGGCCGAACTCCGCGAACCACGGCAGGCTTCCACCCATCTTCGTGTCGAGCCGCGCCCACGCCAGCCGCGTTCGGAATTGACCGTTCCGGGCTGAGCTGATGTTTACGCTGTTCTGGTTTGTGAAGTCGCCCTCGTAATCGGCTTCCACCCTGCCGGTGACCACAATGCTTGAGTCTTTAGGAACCCATTCGAACTGGCTGCCGATGCGGAAGCTGCGTGCTTTGATATGGACTTGAGGATCGCTTGTGGGCCCCGTATCGGCGAGCAGCAGCGGAAGCGGAAAGTCTTGGCTGCCGAAATTGGGGCCGCCACTCGATGCCGTGTCGGAGACCGCGCTGGCTTTGAAGAACCCGTACAACTTCATATTCGCCCCGCTGCCAAGTTTGATGTCGGGTATCAGCCCGCCTTGTTTTGGGACGTCAATCGGCAAGACGCGCAGAGGTGCCACCGCGGGGATTACTTTCGGTTCTTCGGGCGGCGGCGTCCTGGCGGGAGCGGCTGCTCGTGCGAGTGTCGTATTCTCGATGCCGGAAGAGCGCTCCTTCACACGAAGCACGGCTGGAACTAAATGAACATCTGCAGAGCTTTCCGCCGCCGTCGGCTCTACCGATGCCCCGAGAGTCTCCTTGTATTCTTGCTCGCTGATCAGACCCTTCGATAGGAGCAGTTGGCCAAGCCGTTGATTGGCTTCGCTCGGCGAAGAAGCCTTGCTCACCGTTGCTGCTTCCTCCGCTGTTAGGATCCCCTTGGATTGAAGCAACTGAACGAGCGGGTTGGTTGTTGTCTGTTGACTGCCCTGCTGCTGTGCCAGGGCAGGGAAGGCCAGGACAACAGCGGAAATCAACGCTATCAAACAAACGAGTCGTTTCATTGAGAAGCCTCCAACATTGGATTTGACAGACGATACCGGCAGGGACAAGGTCTGCACCTCATTCAAACGAAATGAAAGGCCAAACCTAAGCGCATCAAGGAGGCACCCCTGGTCCTCCCGGAAGCATGTGAAAAACTGTGCCTAGATACCCAGGAAATGGTTGCAAGTCAAGCATTTCCTTCATAAGGCTGGAATCGGCCCGTGGACAGCGACAACGGGGGGCCAGGCTGCCTGTGGTGCGTCACTGCAGGCCGGAGACACACTGGAGGAGTTAGGCAAGCTCGTCTGCGATGGCTAGCGCTTCCGTTTCAGGGGCACACCGCGGATCGCCGCGTCCACCAACTCCACCATGTGCATGACGGGTAGAGAGCGTCCGTTTCGCTCCAGTGCCGCGGCAATCTGTAGAAGGCACCCAGGGTTACTCGAAACTATCACGTCTGCCCCGGTAGAAAGGCAGTTCTGCGCCTTGCGGTCTCCCAGCTCCTGTGCCGGAGCAGGCTCAATCAGGTTGTAGATTCCGGCCGAGCCGCAGCACAGCGCCGCATCGGGAACCTCGACTACCTCGAGCTTAGGAATCGAGTTGAGCACCTGGCGTGGCTGCGACCGGACTCCTTGCGCATGTTGCAGATGGCAAGAGTCGTGGTAGGCGGCCCGCAAGGCAACCGAGTGGCGCGCCGCGCGTGGCTCCATTTCCGCCAAGACTTCCGAGATGTCTTTGCAACAGGCGGAGAAACTCTTCGCCTTTTCGGCATATTTCGGGTCATCGCGGAGCTGGTAAGCATAATTCTTCAGGTTCGAGCCGCACCCAGCCGCATTCGTAACGATTGTCTCGACCTGCTCGCGCCCGAAAACGTCAATCAGGCTCCGCGCCCGATCCAATCCCTCCTCTTCGAGCCCCGCATGCATCATCAGCGCGCCGCAACATCCTTGCCCGCGCGGAATGACCACTTCGCAACCTTCCGCGGCCAGGACGCGCGCCGTGGCCGCATTGACGCCAGCGAAGAAAACGCTTTGCACGCATCCGAGCAACAAGCCCACCCGGAGCCGCGGTTTTCCCTCCGCCGCAATCCGCTGCGGCATGCTGGCACGCAAATCGCCCAGCGAGATCTCCGGTAACAAAGCATCCATGGCGCGCAGGCGCGGCGGAAGAATCTTAAGGAGTCCCGCGCGATGCGCGAACGACCGCAGGCCCGATCGTTGGTAGAACCACAGCGGCACTGCCAGGGCGCGCAGCCGCCCCGGGTGCGGGAACAGTGCGAAAATCATCCGGCGGAACACGCGCTCGGAGAGCGATCGGCGATAGTGTCGTTCGATCTGTGCGCGCGTGGCCTCGATCAACTTGTCGTATTTCACCCCGGAAGGGCACGCAGTCATGCAGGCCATGCAACCCAGGCACTGATCAAAGTGGCCGATGAATGTATCAGTCATCCGGGCCTGCCCTTCGCGAGCCAATTTCATCAAGTAAATGCGGCCGCGTGGCGAATCCATCTCTTCGTGCCAGAGGGAATAGGTCGGGCATGTCGGCAGGCAGAAGCCGCAGTGAACGCACTCGTCGATCAATTGCTCGGGAGGCGGATTGTGATCGTCGAAAATGGAGAGCATTTTTGCTGCAGCCTTACGCGCCGGACCGCTGGACGCGTCGCTGGTGCCCGCCCCGGCGGTGACCTTTTGCTCCGTCATCAAATCCCTCCCACAAAACGGCCGGGATTCAGAATGCCGCCGGGGTCGAGCTGCTCTTTGACGCGCCGGAATAGCGGAAAGGAATCACCCGGG
>DASWCG010000131.1:0-5036 GCA_036390175.1 Candidatus Acidiferrales bacterium
GCTACGGCGACGGCGATCTTGTGGAAGGTGGAGTTGGAAACCTCATAGGTTTCAACCTTTGGAGTTCCCTCAACCACTCTCGCCAGGATCTTTGTCACTTCGGGATACGTTTCGCGGTTGTAGGCTTCCGCGTTCTCTCTGTTATCCCACAAACTGATTCCAAACGCTTCTGTTCCGCCTGGGACAACGAATGTGATTTCGTCCCGGAACCCGGTCTGTTGTCGAAGCAGGGGAAGAATGTCCTTTTCGATCCTCTGGGTGAATTCCGCAACGCTATTGGGTTTCAGCTGCATGGAAACTCTGCGTGCAAACATGGCAACCTCCTTGGTTGTCGTGGCCAAGGGCCGATTCCAGATAACCCACTTTAGTTTAGATTACCTTAATGACTCCCTCAGTCCTTAACCACAATGGGTTAATTAACTTGACTTGTCAAGCGGAATCTGGGACTATTTTTCTGGGTTAATCTGACGCAGTTAATCGGGCGGAGGTGCCTATGGATGTTTGTCTAGCGATCAAGCAGCGGCTAGAAGAAATGGGGCTTGAACAGAGAGATCTGGCGGCCGCTGCCGAAGTGACAGAGTCCTACATCTCGCAGTTGCTGACCCGCAAGAAATTGCCCCCGGAGCCTCGCCGAACAGACATTTACGACAAGATGGGAAAATTCTTGAGACTTCCGAGCGGTAAGCTTGCGAAGCTGGCTGACCACCAGCGCAAGGATGTATTGAAGCGAAATCTAGAGGACCCACCCAAGCCCTTGTTTAAAGAAGTTCGAGAGTTGATTCTCCGTAAGTGCGCACCCAACAAGGAAAAACAAATACACGCGATTTTTGAAAAGCAGCCCTTCGGCGAGCTGGAGCGCCTCGTCACACAAAAGCTCTTGGACGTGGTCAAAAGAGTCGCCAAAAGCGAATTGCAAAGTAAGACCTGGCTACACTCGGTCGCGCGACTCAGCGGCCGAAGCTATGAAGCGATGCGAGTCAGCATCCTCGAGTTCCTGGACACGGATGTCTTCAACGTGTCCGTTGAGAACTGCGTGTCCTTCCTGGATCCGTTAATCGAATCCTGGGATATCGACCTCGCGACCTTTAGTATGGAAATCGTCCTAAATCGGAGACTTATTCCGGGTTACGCAAAGAAATTTGAGTTTGTTGAAAGGGAACTTGCCGAACCAGAGGAAGAGCCAGGGCTCAAGGAATTCCTTAATGATAGCTCCCTGAGCGGGACTACCACGCAGGAAGAAATAGAGTTTCTAAAGAAGTTGAGGTTCAACGGAAAACGCCCTACTTCACTTTATTATTACCGGGAATTGCAAAACCTCAGAGACCCGCTCCATTTTCGAGCGGAAAATCGATCCTCGATGCGGAATTTTGGATGAAATGAGCGTTAACGACGCCTAAACAATGCTCGCCGGCAGATTTGGTTGTAGAGTTCAGATCTTGGGGATTCTGAGCCGATGGGGAGGAGAGTTGAAATGCCGCAAGGCATCGGTGGTCTTACGATCGTTCTCCCTGAATTGACCGACGTGGCAGCCTGCGAATTGAAGGTGTAGGACGGACTTGATCGGCTACGGAAATTCTGGCGGAGAGGGGGGGATTCGAACCCCCGGTAGGAGTTTTAGCCCCTACAACGGTTTAGCAAACCGCCGCCTTCAGCCTCTCGGCCACCTCTCCGCGAAATTCAAACGAGAGCTTTGACGAACGGAACGCTGCGATTATAGCATCAGCCCATTTACTCTTCACGATTTTTCTCGGAAGATGAGGGGTATGTCTCCTGACCCAAACAGAGAACCTTACACAGGCTTCCGCAATCCTCTTCTCTACACGTCTTTTCTCCTCGCCATTGCGGCACTGTATGTAGGCTGGGTTTTCTTCTCCCGCCGGCAAGACCGGCGGGAGTTCGAAGAAAAGGCGGCGGCCAAGAAAAGGGAGGAGGACCGCCGCGCCGTCGAGATGATGGGCGGGAACCGGTTCGAAATCCTGACTTTCTATGCCAGCCCCGGCGCGATTCATCGCGGCGAGACCGCCCAGGTGTGTTACGGAGTCTCGAACACGAAGACGGTGCGCCTGGAACCGCAAAACAATCCGGTGTGGCCCTCGCTCGCGCGCTGCGTTGATGTTGCCCCCAAAAAGGACACCACGTACACGCTAACCATCGAAGATGGCAAAGGAAACACCAAGACAGCAACGCTGACGGTCCAAGTGCGCTAGACGGCGCGACTAAAGCAACACTCTTGTCGCCGGCGGAGGACAGCCTCTATAATGTAGGATTGCGCGGCGCAAGGCGGGCTCCTCCTTCCCCGTCACGATTCGCGAACCCCAAGAGAAGCACAACCAATGCCGGACGCACTGACGAAAATCAAACAAAAGCTGCAAGAGGAAATCAGCGCACTCGAGACGGAACTGAACATCGAGCTGCCCAAAGAGCTGATGAAGGCGCGCGCGCACGGCGACCTTTCCGAGAATGCCGAATTCAAGTTTGCCAAAGAGCGGCAGGGCTACGTCAATGCCCGCATCGGCCAGCTCAAGAAGCGCCTGGGCGACCTGGGCATGCTCAACTTGAGCAACATTCCCAGGGACCGCGCCGGGTACGGGTCCCGCGTTTGGGTGAAGGATGTGCAGCGCGCCGTGAAAGTGGAATACAAACTGGTGACCACGGAAGAGGCCGACGCCGAAAAGGGGCTGATTTCGACGACGTCGCCCATCGGCAAAGCGCTGCTCGGCCGCCGCGTGGGCGACGAGGTTCACGTACAGACACCCGCAGGGAAGAAAGAGTTTGAGCTGATTCGGCTGGTTACCATCCACGAAGAGGATTGACGTGATGGCGCGCCGCGCCAAGACTCCTTCACCCCAACCGCAGAAAAGAAGGGCGTCGCTCATCGTCCACGGCGGCGCCTGGAATATCCCCGACGAAGCCGTGGCTGATTGCCAGGCCGGATGCCGGCGCGCGCTGGAGGCGGGCTGGAAGATTTTGTCGCGAGGCGGCGGGGCACTGGATGCGGTAGAGGCGGCGATCCTGGTCCTTGAAGATGATCCGGTCTTCGACGCCGGCATCGGTTCGCACCTGAATCGCGACGGCCGCGTGGAACTGGACGCCATGGTGATGGATGGCCAGACGCTGCGCGCCGGAGCGGTGGCGGCCGTCCAGCGCATACGCAATCCGATCCGGCTGGCGCGCGCCGTGCTCGAAGATTGCGAACATATGATGCTGGTGGGAGAGGGCGCGGAAGGATTTGCCGCCGAACGCGGGCTGGCGCTGTGCGATCCCTCGGAACTGGTCATCGAACGCGAGCGCCTGGCCTGGGGACGCTGCCGCGAAGACGAGCATGCCGCCGAACATCATCGCGGCCACGAGACGGGAACCGTCGGCGCCGTCGCCATGGACCAGAGGCGGAACCTTTTCGCCGCAACTTCGACGGGGGGCACCTGCTGCAAGAGGCCCGGGCGCGTGGGAGATTCACCGTTGATCGGCTGCGGGTGTTACGCCGACCGCGAGGCGGGCGGTGTTTCCTGCACCGGATTGGGCGAGGCGATCATGAAGATCGTCATGGCAAAGGCGGCCGTCGAGCTTTTGCGCTCGAGCGCAGGGACGCAGCAGGTGGTGCCGCTGCAAAACTCTTCGCGGCCCATGGACGCCGCACAAAGCGCCGTCTACCTGCTTGCCGAGCGAGGGCGCGGAACCGGCGGGCTGATCCTTCTCGACCGGGACGGCCGCCCGGGTTTTGCTTTCAACACACCGCGCATGGCGTATGGCTACGTCGGCGAGGACAGCTCCTTCATTACGGCAGTGTAGTGCCGCAATCGCTTGCCTGGTACACCCGGGACCGGGAAAAACAAGACAATCCAAGACCAGTAATTCTGCATTGGCCGACCATGCGCCCAAGAAAATCAGGCAGGACGAGCCAGAAAAACCCGCCCTGCCTGACTAGGGGAAGGCCGCTCTACTGCGGAAGCGGAGGAGGAGTCTTGTCTTGCGGCGGAATGACGGGATCGGTGTGCGGGGTGTCCGCCGAGACCGGGGTCAGCTTTGCCGCGCCGTTCGTCGCCAGATCGGAATTCGTATATTTCGGCGCGCTCACATATCCATGGATGTGGTTCCTGTCAATGCGGTTCACCACAATCTGGACGGGCTGCGGATCGTCGGCGCGGTGGATCCACACCGGTTCGTAGAGGTTCACGTTTTTCTTTTCGAGCTCGTTGTCGTCTACGATCAAAGCCAGATTGAAGTGCTTGTGCTTCGCGTCTACTTTGCGCAAAGAGATCGAGAGCGGCCCGGCGCGCTGAAACAGCTTGGACCGGTTGAGGTCGAACTCGAAGAAACTGCGTTCGCCGCGCTTTTCGAGGGTCACGAGTTCGTCGTGATTCCTGGCGATCGTGCCGCTCAGCTCGTCGCGGGTGGAGCTGAGATTCCCTTCGAGGTCCGCGCGCGTCTTGCTGACCTCGTCCTGCGTTTCCTGCAACTGTTTCTGCTGTGCGTCGAGGCGCGCCTCCATCTTCTTCAAACGCGGGTCAGGCGCCGCGCCGCGCTTGCGTGCGCCCGATCCGTGGGATTTCGCCGAAGCTGCGTCCGGCGCAGAGGGCGGCGCGGTGAGCTCGTTCAGCTTCGCAGTAACCGCTTCCAATTGACTGTGCAACTGGCTGACGGTGGCATTCATCTCCTGCTCATGAGAGGAAAGCTGCCCCACCATCATCTGCTGGCGGTAGCCATAGCCTGCGGCAAGCCCCGCGGCCAAAAAAAGCGCTACCGCAATGCCGATGAGCCAGTGGTTCAACTGCGAAAATCGCTTCAATTCCTCTCCGTCTTGAAATTCTTCCTCATGCTTCTCTTCCATCGCAATCCTCCTCCGCTCCTGCTGCCACGATCAGCGCAGGATTGTCCGGTACCCGTTCACTGATGCCAGAGACAAGCGTCCACGCCCGGGAAGCGCAGCAAGGCTCGTTCCAAATCAGCGAGGTCTTCCGCGAGGCGCAACCCTAAGCGTTGCAGCGGATAGCAAAGGCTATTGAGATTCACGGACTTTTGCGGTGGTACTAGTCCCT
>DASWCG010000132.1:0-7136 GCA_036390175.1 Candidatus Acidiferrales bacterium
GCAAAGGACACATACGCGCCGCGGGCAAAGGGCTGGTCAGCCCAGCAGAACGAATGGACCCGCTCGGTGTTTTCCTTCATCCCCGGAAAGACTTTCTCGAGGATTTGGGTGGAATGGCGGATGCGCTCCGCCTCGGGCATCACCGCGACCTTTGCGGTCAGGCCGTCCTCCAGGTAAGTGTGAACGATGCCACGCTCCCCGGGCTGCGAAAATGTCGGCTGCCAGATTTCCGCCGGGTCGTCGGTGTCGGCGAAACCGTTCAGGTCTTCGGCCTGCCAGAATCGTTTGCGCGTCTGGAGGTACACGCGCACGACCGGATCGTAATAAATCTTCTCTACGATTTCCTGTTTGGCGGGAGAAAGTTTGGGCGCGATTTCGACGTCGCGCAAGACCGAGAAGGGTATCGTGCAAATGATCTGGTCCGCGGAATGCGTCTGCGTGCCGCCCGCTTCCTTGCAAATGGCGCGCGCGCCCTTTTCATCCTGCTCGATGCGCACGACCTCGCTGCCATACCGGATTTTGTTTTCCAGACGTTCCGCGAAGGCTTTCGGCAGCAGGTCCATGCCACCGCGGATCTTGAACCATTTCTTTGTGCCGCGATGCCCGAGGTCGTCGCGGAAGTAGTCGAGCGCGGAGTCCCACTCCCATCCCGTGAGCGCTGCGAGAAGTTCCACCGCGCCGCGCGAGGCGCCTTTGCGGCGGAGGTATTCGACCCAGGTCATCTGGTCGAGGGGCTTCAATTCGTCGGTTAGCCAGTTGGGCGCGGCTGGGTCGCCCATCGTTTTCAGAATCGGATCGATGTATTTTGCTTCCAGACCATCGAGACTCAATTTTCTTTCAGCTGGTGAGAAAGCAAAAGGCAGACTTGAGAGTTCGAGGTCCTCGCGCGGTTTCAGCTTGATGCGCCGGCCGCGCAAGTGAAGAATCGAGGCGCCCTCGGCCGGACGAAAAGGCTCGAGTTCCAGGCCGAACAATTTCACGTAAAGCAGAGTGAGATCGTGCCATTGGGGAATGCGCCCGGCGCCGGCTTCGGCATATTGCCCTTCGGCAAACGGCGCGCGCAGCGTGTAGACGCGCCCGCCGGGCCGCTGGCTGGCCTCCAGGATGGTGACGTCGTAGCCGAGAGAGTTGAGTTCGTGGGCGGCAACCAGTCCGGCGAGTCCCGCGCCAAGAATGAGCACCTTTTTTCGCGGGGCGGAGTTCCGCTGGGCGAGCGTTCCGAGCGATGGCAGGGAAAGCGCCGCGAGCCCCAGGGCGCTGCGCTTCAGAAATTCCCGGCGATTGTGCAGCAAACCTCTCCTCCGACGCTTCCTTCAGCAAGTTTCGCTGACGCTAAATATGAATCGCCGTCGAGACTACGCAGTCGGAAGAGAGATTGTCAACATCCTCCTACTTCCGTGACCAGGTGCCACTTCCTGATTAGGAAGTGAAGGCAGGCAGCGGTCACTTCCAATGAGCCGACCATTCAGCCGAATGAAGTGCAAATTCAGACTTGGCCAGAAGCGGACTTATGGCGCGTTTCACGGAAGGCATTTCTACGAATGCTCGTTGTCGCGACTTTGCCGGCAAAGGTCTCAGGTCTGGTCCCTAGTGCCAGAGCTAGACCGCTATCCCAAGCAAGCACGCCAACGGACAGCGATCGAGACCCCACGCGGCTCGCCTCCTTCTTGCTTGACGGGAACAAGTTAGGTATCCTCGCGCGTAATGCTGGGTTTTCTTATCAGTTTGGGCCTTACTCTCTTTCAAATGCAGGC
Organism: Candidatus Acidiferrales bacterium; assembly: GCA_036390175.1. Taxonomy (GTDB): domain Bacteria; phylum Acidobacteriota; class Terriglobia; order Acidiferrales; family UBA7541; genus DASQHY01. The sequence goes on from DASWCG010000132.1 coordinate 1,755, forward strand.
CCCGGCGAGTTCCACGGGGTCGAGAGCGAATGTTCGCGCATCCGAGAGCCAAGCCCAATTGAGTGCCGACGACGTTTCGCAGTTGCGGGCTCAGGCTGAGCTTGGCAGTCCTATCGCCCAGTTGAAGTTAGCACGAGCTTATGGGAATGGGGATGGAGTTCCTCAGGATGACCAAATAGCGGCCGAGTGGTATAGAAAAGCAGCAGAGCAAGGCAATGCCGAGGCTCAGAACAGCTTGGGCGTGATGTATCTCACGGGTCAAGGCGTGGAGCAGAACAAGCCACAGGCCGTGATCTGGTACCACAAATCTGCTCGTCAGGGCAACGCGAATGCGATGTACAACCTAGGAGCAGCCTATTACAACGGCGACGGGGTTGCCCTTAACGATAGTTTTTCTTACGCCTGGTTCACATTGGCAAAAGAAGCTGGCAGCCAGAGGGCCGTGGAGGCCGTACAAAGAGCCGAGTCAGAGCTGCGACCCCTGGCCATCACCGATGGATTCAAGAAAATTGCCGAAATGTACGAAAAGGGAGAATACCTGCCAGAAAATCAAGCAGAAGCGGCACGTTGGTGGTTGAAGGCTGCCACAAGAGGAGATCAAGATGCCCAGGCCGCCATCGCCATCAAACTAATTAACGGACGAGGAGTCCCACAAGACCTTGCTCAGGGGCGATATTGGTGCAGTGAAGCTGCGAAACAGGACAACGCTCCCGCAGAATACTGCATGGGCTATATGTACCAGCGTGGACTCGGCGTTACTCGGGACGCGAAGCAAGCTAGGAAGTGGTATGAACGTGCAGCCACACGGGGCAATATTTCGGCAATAAAAACACTGGCCCTCATGGAGGCAACCGGCGAAGGGGGAAAAACGGATCGGTTAACTGCATGTCTGCTTTACGCGAGACTCGCTGCAACAGGGGATAACGAGGCTCTGCGTAGTCTGGCCAAGCTCAAGAAGGAAATTAGCGCAAAGGAGTGGAAAAAGGTGCAAGAGCAGCTGCCCAGAATGCGTATCAGCCCAGAGAAGCTCGACACCGCGCTGCAGCAGGTCGACCCTCAATAAATTACGCGGATTTTCTCCTTGGAAGTGCTTGGTGCGCGGGGCACTCTCTCCGACCGCCTTGCACGGTCGCAATTATGGCCGAAAGAATCGCGCGTTCATCAGGCACTACCTTTCCGGTCCACAAACGGGCTTCTGGGAAATCAGACCAACGGACCCGCGTCGCTCGGACGTGTAACAGGCTTCTCGCAGACTGACCCCGTCGAAGGTGTGCCTCGCTTGACGTTTCCTCAGGCTGCCCTCAAACTTCTCGTTTCCCCTGGGCTATCTATTCTTCGCAGAGGCGCCTAAATCGCAATGCCGGAAGAGAATGGTCATAACAGGATCGTGCTATGATGTGCACGATCCAGTCAGTGCGCAGGCCTTTTTTTGCTCAAAAAACAACCCATAGGAGGTGTCCAATGGAGAGCCATAGGAAATATCTCGTAGGCGTCGGGGTTTTGCTCATCTTGGCGCTCGTCCTTACTCAGCCGACACACCACGCTGCAGCCAAGGGTGACGACGTTCAACTGATCGCGGCAAGTTCGCTGCTCGCGGGCTTAGCACCGGGCGCCGCCTTTCCGTTCATCGATACCACGCCACACACCATTACCCGCGCGCACGTTGCCGTTACTGACGCCACCCCAAGTTGTGGTGGTGCCAGCCCTACTGCTCCTTCCAACGTGCAAGTTCTGGTCGGTCAAGCAGGGGTAGCTCTGGTGCCAGTGATGACCGCGGCTACGAATACCGGAATTTCTACCACAACCGGGCAGTGCGTTTTTCACGTGACCATAAACGCCGGGCAGGCAGGTGTTCCGCCGGCAGTAACCGATATCGTGGTTCTGAATGGTGGCTCGGCAGCGCTCACTGGCATCAATACAGTCACGGCCTCGGCGACCGTGCGTGTGCACGAGAGCGAATAGGCTATTTGCTTCGTTCTGAGTGAAAAAAGTGAGTAAGACGGCCGGGCTGGCCGCCAACGCCACTTGGTCGTGTAGTCGGTATCTCGGACGTGTGCCTGTCGTGGTCCGTAAACGGGGTTCTGGGAAATCAGAGCAACGGACCGGCGTCACCCGGACGTATAACGGGCTTCTCTCGAAGACTGACCCCCCTCCGAAAGGGGCCGTCTCGCTTGACGTTTCCTCAGGCTGCCCTCAAACTTCACGTTTCCCTGCGCGGCTGGATTCCTCGCAGGGCGCGTGACACCAATGCCGGAAGAGAAGGGACTGCTCATCGTTTATACCGGGCCGGGCAAGGGAAAGACCACCTGCGCTCTGGGGACGGCCTTTCGCGCCGTGGGCCAGGGACTGCGGGTGCTGATGGTGCAGTTCATCAAAGGCTCCTGGCACTATGGCGAGCTGGACGCCGCCAAGATGCTGGGCGACGACAAATTCGAGATTCGGCCGATGGGCCGCGGGTTCGTCAAAGTGGGCGGCGCGGAAACCAATCCCGAAGACATTCGCCTCTGCGAGCAGTGCTGGGAGGCGGGCCGGGAGGCCATTTACAGCGGGAAGTACGACCTGGTGGTCCTGGACGAAATCAACTACGTCATCAGCTACGGAATGCTCGACGCCGAGAAAGTCGTCAAGGCGCTGCGCGGCCGCCCCGAGCGCGTGCACGTCATCTGCACGGGACGCAGCGCTCATCCCAAGCTGGTGGAGCTGGCCGACCTCGTGACCGAGATGCGCGAGGTGAAACACCCCTATACCAAGGGTATACTGGCCCAGCGGGGCATTGATTACTGATCTGCAGTGCGGATTCGGTGTCATCCCGAACCCGCGTTCTTTGCGGGTGAGGGATCGCGGCGGAAGGATGAACCGAGGTTGCAGTCAGCGCTGCGATCCCTCACTGCGGGCCGATAAGACTCGACCCTCCGTTCGGGATGACAAACCGTACCCGGCGCGCTCTTACTGTCAACTGTGAACTGACGACTGTGAACTTCTCTTATGGCCTGGTTTAAACGAGAAAAAAAACCGGTTGAGCAGCTGACGCCGCCGGACGAGCGCCGCGTCAAGACCGAAGGGCTGTGGATCAAGTGCGAGGCTTGCCGGGCCATTGTCTGGAAGAAGGACCTGGAAGCCAACTGGAACGTCTGCCCGAAATGCCAGTTCCATTTCAAGTTGAACTCCACGAAGCGCCTGGAGCTGCTGCTCGACGGCCAGTGGACCGAGCACGATGCTTCCATGATCTCCACCGACCCGCTCGATTTCACGGACACGCGTCCTTACAAGGAGCGCATCAAGGAAGCCAAGAAAAAGCTCGGCATGAACGACGCCATCTTCTGCGTCGAAGGAAAGATGAACGGCCGGGGAGTAGTGTGCTGCTCGATGGAGTTCGGATTCATCGGCGGCTCGATGGGCGCGGTGGTCGGCGAAAAGGTGACGCGCGCGATCGAGCTGGCGCTTGCTTCGCGCCAGCCGCTGGTGATTGTCTCCTGCTCGGGCGGCGCGCGCATGATGGAAGGCACCATCAGCCTGATGCAGCTCGCAAAAGTTGCTGCGGCGCTGGCGCGCCTGGATGAAGCGAAGCTGCCGTATATTTCCGTCCTCACCGATCCCACCACGGGAGGCGTAACGGCGAGCTATGCCATGCTGGGCGACCTGAACATCGCCGAGCCGGGCGCGCTCATCGGCTTCGCCGGGCCGCGCGTCATCGAGCAAACCATCCGCCAGAAGCTCCCGGAAGGTTTCCAGCGCGCTGAATTCCTTCTCCAGCACGGGTTCCTCGACGCGGTGGTGCCTCGGAAAGAATTGAAGGGCTACATCTGCTCCGCATTCGATATGTTCCTGGGCTGAGATGAACTACTCCGAAGCAGTCCGGTATCTGTTGTCGCTCGGCCGGGAACTCGCCGCGCCGACGCAGGCTGCGGCGGCGAAATTCGACCTCGAAAATATCCGCACTCTCGCCCAACGGCTGGGCCACCCGCAGCAGGCCTATCCGAGCGTGCATATCGCCGGCACGAATGGCAAAGGTTCGACGGCGGCGATGCTGGAAAGCATCTTCCGCGCGGCGGGCCTGCGCGCCGGGCTGTACACCTCGCCGCATCTCGAGCGCATCAACGAGCGCATCCGCATCGCGGGCGAGCCTATCTCCGACGAGGCCTTCGCCGCCCGGTTCACGCGCCTGCTCCGGTTGATTGAAGAGCTGCTGGCCTCGGGCGGACTGCGCGCTCACCCCACTTATTTTGAATGCCTCACCGCCATGGCGTTTGAACATTTCGCGCGCGAGCGTGTGGATTTTGCCGTCTTCGAAGTCGGCCTGGGCGGACGGCTGGATGCCACGAACATCATCACCCCCGAAGCCGCCGTCATTACCCAAATTGATTTTGACCATGAGGCATTCCTCGGCCATTCCATCGCCGAGATTGCCGCGGAAAAAGCAGGCATCCTCAAGCCCGGCATTCCCGTGGTCAGCGCCGCCGAGCGTCCCGAAGCGCGCGCGGTGCTTGCGCGGCGCGCCGCCGAGCTGGGCTGCGCCCTGGTGGAAGTGGACGCCGCATACCGCGTCGAAAACGAATCGTCGGCAGGCGGCTGTTTTCGTGCGACCATCCGCGAGGCCGCTTCCGGCTGGAAACTCGGCGTCGCTGTGCCGCTCCCGGGACGATTTCAACTGCGCAACGCGCTTGCCGCCGCCGCCGTGGCGCGAATCCTCGCCGCGCGCGGCTTCGCCATCGAAGACGCAGCCATTTCGCGCGGCCTCTCTTCGGTGCAGTGGCCGGGCCGCCTGGAAAAGCTGCAGGACCGGCCCGCCGTTTATCTCGACGGGGCGCACAACCCCGCCGGGGCGCGCGAACTGGCCGCATTTTGGCAAGAGCACTTGAACGGCCGGCGCATTCATCTGGTCTACGGCGCGCTGCGAGACAAAGCCGTGGACGAGGTCGCCGGAATCCTTTTTCCTCGCGCCGCCACCGTGATTCTCACCGAGCCGCCCACCACGCGCGCGATTTCCGCGCAGCTCATCGCGCAGATGACCGATCATCTGGCGCCGCGCGTCGAAGTTGCCGCTGATCCGGAAGAAGCGCTCGACCGCGCTCTGGCTCTGGCCGCGCCTCAGGACGCCGTCTTCGTGGCCGGCTCGCTGTATCTGGTCGGCGCGCTGCGCCGCTACTGGTTCCTGCGCGCTCAGGTCGGCAAAAACTAGGAGTTGTCGAGTCTGAATAAGGGGTTCATGGAATGACCGCTCCTGCAAAACCGCTGGTGGGAATTCTGATGGGCTCGAAATCCGATTGGGAGACCATGGAGCACGCCGCCAACACCCTCGACGAACTCGGCGTGCCCCACGAGGTGCGCGTCCTCTCGGCGCATCGCACCCCCGACCAGTTGCAGGAATACGCCGCCGCTGCC
>DASWCG010000133.1:0-12971 GCA_036390175.1 Candidatus Acidiferrales bacterium
CGTATTCGTCTGGCCGATGGACATGCGCAGCGTCAGACGATCGTTCAGCTTGGTGTGCGTAAGATAGAGCGCGCCGCTGTCATTGAGCCGGTCCATCAGCTTTTGATTCACCGCGTCGCCTCCGCGATGCCGGAAGCACACCAGGTTGAGCGGCGCGGGCGCGGCCAGCTCGAAATCAGCATGAGCGCGGACCCACGAAGCAAACTCCTGCGCCAGGGCCACGTGCTGGCGGACGTGGTGCTGCAGGCCTTCCACGCCGTAATGGCGGATTACAAACCACAGCTTGAGCGCGCGAAATCTTCGCCCCAAAGGAATGTGCCAGTCGCGGTAATCGAACACCTCGCCGGATTCGCTAGCTTTGTTGCGGAGATACTCGGGCAAAATGCTGAGCGTGCGGATCAACGCGGCGCGGTCGGCCACGTAGAAGCAGTCGCAATCGAAATTCGTAAACATCCATTTGTGCGGGTTGAAGCAGTAGCTGTCGGCCAGCTCGGCGCCGTCGTGGATGTAGCGAAACTCGGGGCACAGCGCGGCCGTGCCGGACATCGCCGCGTCCACGTGGAGCCAGACGTTGTGCTCGCGGCAAATCGCTGCGGTGGCGCGGATGGGGTCGAGCGCATTCGAAGACGTTGTCCCGACGGTCGCGCACACGTACGACGGAATCTTCCCGGCGCGGCGGTCCCTCTCCAGTTGGCGGGCGAGGTCGTCGGGACGCATGGCGAATTTTTCATCCACGGCGACCTGACGGAGATTCTCCGCGCCCATCCCCGCGATTTTCACGGCTTTTTCCACCGAAGAATGCGCCTGCGTCGAAGCGTACGCGGTGAGTCGGCCGTCGCAGCCGCGCTCGTTCGTCGCGAAGTTTGTGGCGCGTTCGCGGGCCGCCAGCAGCGCGCAGAGCGTCGAACTGGAAGCGGTATCCTGAATCACTCCGCCGCCTGTTCCGCTTGAAAGAAAGCGCTCGGGCAGTCCCAGCATGCCCACCAGCCAATCGAGGACGTGCGTTTCGAGCTCGGTGCACGCGGGACTAGTGGCCCAACTCATTCCCTGCACGCCCAGCCCGGAGGATACGAGGTCGCCGAGAACCGCAGGCGGCGAAGAGTTCGCAGGAAAATACGCGAAGAAATTCGGCGATTGCCAGTGCGTCACGCCGGGAAGAACGACGCGCTCGAGGTCGCCGAGAATCTTTTCAAACGCTTCCCCGCGCTCGGGAGGGCGCGGAGGAAGCAGTCTGCGTATCTCTCCCGGCGAAACACGCGATTTCACGGGAAATGTTTCGACGCGCTCGTAATAGTCCGCAATCCAATCCACCGCCGCGCGGCCGCAGCGGCGAAATTCCTCGGGGGTCATGTGAAATTGCTTTGCCTCGGACAAATGGCCTCCTTCTCATTGCAACCGTGCGAGCCGTCGAGTATAGCGCGTTCGCAGAGGCCTTCGCAGAGACGGGGAGTGGCGCGGGCCCCGCGCGGCACGTAGAATGAGCCTCCATGTCTTCGAGCCTGCTCCTGACAAACTGCTCGCAACTGGTTACGCTGCGTGGCCCTGCGCCGCGGCGAGGCAAAGCGCTGGCCAATGCCGGAATCATCCGCAATGGCGCGGTGCTCATCGAAAACGGCAAACTTGCCGCGGTCGGGCCGCGTGCGGAGATTGAAGCGTTGCCCGAAGCGCTCGCCGCGGAAAAGCTCGATGCCGGCGGGCGCATCGCGCTTCCCGGTTTCGTGGACTCGCACACCCATCTGGTGTTCGCCGCGAGCCGCGCCGAAGAGTATGAGATGCGTATTGCTGGAGCGAGCTACGAAGAAATCGCGCGCAACGGCGGCGGAATTCTCTCCAGCGTCAAGCAGTTGCGAGCGGCCACGGAGGAATCGCTCCAGCAGCGCGCGCTTACGGCGCTTCAGCAGTTTGCCGCGAACGGCACGACCACGGTCGAGGCAAAAAGCGGCTACGGCCTCGACGCCGCGAGTGAGATGAAGACTCTGCGGATTCATCGCGAGCTGAAGCGCGCGCAACCGCTCGACATTGTCTCAACCTTTCTGGGCGCGCACGTTGTTCCGCCGGAATATCGCAGACCCGGAAAGAGCGCCGACGATTTCGTCGAGCTCGTCGCGCAGGAGCTGATTCCGGAAGTCGCGCGCGAATGCCTCGCGGAGTATTGCGACGTCTTCTGCGACCGCGGCGCGTTCACCGTAAAGCAGGCGCGGCGAATCCTGACGGCCGGGCGCGCCTGTGGCTTGCAGCCGCGGCTCCACGCCGAACAGCTCGCCCGCACCGGCGCGACGCAGCTCGGCGTCGAATTGCACGCGGCGAGCTGCGACCACCTTGAAAAAATCAATCGCGCCGACATCCGCGCGCTCGCCAAGTCGGATACCGTGGCGACCCTTCTTCCCGGCTGCTGCTTCCATCTGGGCCTGGCGCGCTACGCGCCCGCGCGCGAGCTGATCGAAGCCGGCGCGATTGTGGGCCTTGCCACTGACTACAACCCCGGGACTTCGCCGACGCTGAGCATGCCGATGATTCTCTCGCTTGCCTGCACGCAGATGCGCATGACTCCTGCGGAGGCGCTCGGCGCCGCGACGATCAACGCGGCGTATTCCCTGGGGCGCCAGGAGCAAACCGGCTCGATCGAGGTTGGCAAATTGGCCGACCTCGCGCTGTTCGATTTGGACGACTACCGCGAAATCCCGTATTATTTTGGTGTGCATCATTGCCGGCTGACGTTGAAGCGCGGAAAGGCGATTTACTGCGCGAACGACAAATGAAACGCCTGATTGAATGCGTGCCGAATTTTTCCGAAGGGCGCGACGCCGCCAAGGTGGATGCGATTGTGGCGGCCATGAGCGGCGTGCCGGGCGTGTTTGTGCTGGACCGCGAAATGGACGCCGACCACAACCGCTCGGTCATCACCCTCGCGGGCGAGCCGGAGCCGGTTGCCGAGGCGGCGCTGGCGGGAGTAGGCAAGGCGCTCGAGTTGATTGATTTGAACGTCCACATCGGCGCGCATCCGCGCATCGGCGCGACCGACGTGCTCCCGTTGATTCCCATCGAAGGCGTGACCCTTGAAGATTGCGTTGCGCTGGCGCGCAAGACGGGGCGGGAAATCTGGTCGCGCTACCGCATCCCGGTTTATTTTTACGAAGCCGCGGCCCTGCGGCCCGGCCGGGCGAATCTTGAAAACATCCGCAAGGGACAGTTCGAAGGGCTGCGCGAGGAGGTGAAGCGCAACCCCGACCGCCTGCCGGATGTGGGCGATCCGAAATTGCATCCGACCGCAGGCGCCATTGTCGTCGGGGCGCGAAAATTCCTTATCGCCTACAACGTCAATCTGAACACGCACGACATTTCCATCGCCAATAAGATCGCCAAGGCCATACGCTTTTCGAGCGGAGGGCTGCGCTACGTCAAATCCATGGGTGTAGACCTGAAGGCACGAGGTATCGCCCAGGTCTCCATCAATCTGACCGACTTTGAGCAGACCCCCATGCACCGCGTGTACGAAATGGTGAAGCGCGAGGCGGAGCGCTACGGCTGCGCGCCGGTGGGGAGCGAGATTGTCGGTCTGGTGCCGAAAAAGGCCATCGAAATGGCCGCGGACTTCTTTCTGCAATTCGAAAAATTTTCCCCGGAGCAAGTCCTCGAGAACCGCCTGGCCGCCGCGCTTTCCGGCGCGCCGCTCGAACACGCCTCGAGAGACGGCAGGCTTGCGGGGCTGGCCCGGCCGTTCCTCGACGCTGTGGCAGAGCCTACGGCGACCCCCGGCGGAGGAAGCGTTTCCGCGCTCGCCGCCGCGCTTGCAGCAAGCCTCGGACAAATGGTCGCCGGCCTTTCGCGCAAGAAAAAATCACAAGCCGCGCACGCGGAAGAGCTGAGTGTCGCGCTCGATGAGCTGCGCCGCGCCGCGCAATCGCTCACCGAAGCGATTGACCATGACGCCGCTTCCTACGACGCAGTGCTCGTGGCGATGAGACTTCCCCAGGGCGATGCTGAAGAGCAACGCAAGCGCGACGCCGCCATTCAGTCGGCCACGCGGCGTGCCGCGGAAGTGCCTATGCAAGTCGCCGAGGCTGCGGTTGCTCTTCACGAACGCCTCGGGCAACTCGAAAGCGTTGCCGCCGCGTCTATGCGTTCAGACCTGCGCGTGGGCCGCTGGATGGCCGCCGCGGGAGCGCGCGGCGCGCTCGAAAACGTGGCCGTCAATCTGGAGTCGCTCGACGACGGTGATTTCGCCCGCGCGCTGAAGGCGCGCGCCGCCGCCGTGGAAGCACGGCTCGCGGCCAGCCCGGTGGCCGCCGGAGCTTGAAGGAGCGCATCCGGCCCTTACCGTTTCTGGAGGTGTCTTGTGAATGTCCGAAGAATTTGCGTAGCCCTTGGAATGCTCCTGCTCACGCTGGCCTTTCCCCAGCCCAGCCGCGCCGGCAAACTCGGCAATGATATTGTTGGCCTGTTCCCCAAGAACATCGAGGAATTCGCGTACGCGGATTTGAAAAAGGCGCGGCAATTCAAATGGTTCCCCCAGCTCCAGCAGCAGATGCTGCCGAGCCGCCTGCGTCAATTCGAACAGTTTCTCGCCTCGGCGGGAATTGACCCCAACACGCAGGTCGAAGAGCTCGCCTGGGGCGTGGTGACCGGCGCCGCGCAGCAGCAAACCGACGACAAGGGCGCAGCGACCACGGCCGTCGGCGGCGAGCAACTGGTGGGCATCGCGCTCGGAAACTTCAATCCGAATTCGGCGGAGGAATTCTTCAAGGCGCAGAAGCTGACCACGGTGAAGCTGCGCGGCTACACGCTGTTTGCCTTCGGCACCGGCTCCGGTGCGGGCGACCTGTTCTTCTTTTTCATTGATTCGAACACGGCGGCGTTCGGCCACCGGCAGCTTCTCGAGCGCTTGATTGAGGTGCGGTTTGGCGCCGAAGAAAGCCTGCTGCGTAACGACACACTCTTTGCGCTGATCAACGAAGCGAATGGCGGAGGGGTGGTCTGGGCGGTCCTAAACCCTGAGTACACGCGCCTCGCAATTCATCAGCTCGCGCCGGAAATCTCGCAATTCCCCGAAGCAGCGAAGCTCGTGAGCAGGCTACAGTCGCTGATCCTGCACTTTGACGCCTCCAGCGGCGTGGACGGACATTTCCAGGCCGTCTGCGGCTCCACGGAAGATGCCAACACTCTGGCGCAATTGCTGCAGGCGGGCTTTCTGTATCGGCGGTATCAGGAGAGCCAGAGCAATCCCGAATTGGCACAACTCTTCGACCAGGCGCGCGTCACGCCCAGCGGCGATCGCGTGGATCTGCGCATGTCCCTTTCCGAGGATCAGATGTCCACACTGATTCGGCGGAACACTTTTGCGATGAAATTGTAGCGGCGGCTTTGCGCCGCCATTTCTTTCTGCCGCCTTGGGCATAAACACGCCGCTACGGCGTCTCGGAAACGAGCGGGCGAAGGTATTTGATCAGAGTGGTTTTCGAAGCGCCGCTCTCGGAGTTGTACTGCACGCGGTCCACGCGAGCGAGCAGACTCAGTCCGCTCGAGCCCTCTGTGAATCCTTGCCCCCCTGCGAAAAACGATTCGAGTCCCGCCGACGGCCGCTTGGCGCCATGGTGCTCGAGAGTCACTTCCACACGGTCGGCAAATCTTTCCGCGTCAACATCGAGTAGAGGAGCGTTTGTGGAAAGCAAGGGGAAGGTGTCGCGGCAAGCTTCTTCAGCCGCGGCGGCCAGATCGGCCTGCGCTGCGGACTCGAACCCGGCCCGCTCGGCGATCCAGGCGACGGCGCTCGATACGGCGCCGAGCAGCCGTTCATCGCTGCCCAGCCGGAGGTGGATCTGTCTGGCCTCAGCGGTCACGCTGGTCCACCACGCGGATGTCGCAGGCTTCCCGGCAGTCCGGACAGTAGTATAGGCCGTCAATGCAAAGGCGAATGCCGTATTGTCCTTTGCAAATGGTGCAATACCGCTCGCAATTGCACTCCTCTTCGGATTTATCGCAGACGCTGCAAACTACCGGACCTGCCATCGGACCCTCCAGGCTGCACCCTAAGCTGCGGCTCTAATCAGAATGGTACCGAGGCCGCGCTCGCCCCACAAGCTGCAATTCCTCCGCGGTTTCGCCGGAGTCTACCGCGTTTCCTTGACACTCATGGGGGTGCATGCTACGTTCTGGTTCTTTCGAGGCCTCGGGGCATCTCTGTGACATCTCCGGCAACCTCGGCACTCCGCAAAACCTCGCTCCACGCGGTCCACCGCCGGATGGGCGCGCGAATGGTCAGCTTTGGCGGCTGGGACATGCCGGTGGAGTATCCGGCGACCGGCGGGCTCATTGCCGAACACCTCGCCGTGCGCACCGGCGTGGGCTTGTTCGACGTCAGCCACATGGGCGACATTTTGATCGAAGCCGCCACGCCGGGAGGCGCGCTCGCGGCGGTCCAGCACATCAGCATGAACGACGCGTCGAAACTGGCCGTCGGACAGGCGCACTATTCGGCGTTGCTCTACCCTGAGGGCACCTTTGTAGACGACATGATCGTCCATCGGGTCCTTGAAGAAGCCTACCTGCTGGTGATCAACGCCGGAACGCGCGAAAAAGATTTCCACTGGGTGGGCGACAACGTCCGCGGATACGCCTGCACCGCGCGCGATGTCGGCGACCACTACACCCAGCTCGCCATTCAAGGCCCTCGCGCCGCCGAAGTTCTCGCCAAGCTCACGGACGCGGACCTCGGCGGCATTCGCAACTATTGGTTCACGCGGGGCAGCGTTTGCGGTCTGGCGTACACGCTCATCGCCCGCACCGGCTACACCGGTGAAGACGGCTTCGAGATCTATGTCCCGTCGGACGCGGACAAGAGCGAAATGGTTTGGAGCCGCGTGCTCGAAGCGGGCAAGGAATTCGGCATTCTGCCCTGCGGGCTGGGCGCGCGAAACACGCTGCGCCTCGAATCCAAGATGGCGCTCTACGGCCACGAGATCTCCGAGAGCGTCAACGTCTGGGAAGCGGGCCTGGACCGTTTCTGCAAGATGGACAAGAGCGATTTCATCGGGCGCGCGGCCCTGGAGCGCGCCAAGGCCGCCGGACTCCGCCGGACGCTTGTGGGCCTGGAAATGATCGAGCGAGGCATCGCGCGCGACGGCTACAAAGTGTTTGACCAGGCGGGGCCCGAAATCGGTTATGTCACCAGCGGCTCGCCCGCGCCATTTTTGAAAAAGAATATCGCACTGGCTTACGTGCCGCCCGAGCACGCCGCCATCGGCAGCGCGCTGCTGGTGGAAGTCCGTACGCAGAAGCTGAAAGCGCAGGTCGTTCCGACGCCATTCTACAAGCGCCCCAAAAAGTGAAGGCGCGCGGGAGATTTTGATGCCTTATCCGAATGATTTTCGTTACACCGAAGAACATGAGTGGATCAAGGTGTCCGGCGACACCGGGACCGTCGGCATCACCGACTACGCGCAGCACGAATTGGGCGACGTCGTTTTCGTCGAGCTGCCCAAGGTCGGCGCGAAAATTTCCGCGCATCAATCCTTCGGTACCGTGGAATCGGTGAAGGCGGTCAGCGAAATTTACGCACCCGTTTCCGGGGAGGTTGTGGCGGTCAACTCCGCTCTGGCCAACTCCCCCGAGCAATTGAACAGCGACCCGCACGGCGCGGCGTGGCTCATCAAAGTCAAGCTCTCGAATCCCGGCGAGCTGTCTTCTCTGATGGACGCCGCCGCGTACCAGAAATACATCGCCGAAAAGCAGAAGGAAGCCTCCGCCTGATGCGCTACCTCCCGAAGAGCCCCTCGGAACGCCAGGAGATGCTGGCAGCCATCGGCGCGAAGTCCATCGAAGAGCTGTTTGCATCCATTCCCGCCGCACACCGTTTGAAGACGCCGCTGCGTTTGCCCGAGCCGCTCTCGGAGATGGAGATCATCGAATTCTTCAAAGCGCGCGCAGCGGAGAATTCTGTCGGCTATACGAGCTTTCTCGGCGCAGGCGTTTACAACCATCACCGCTCCGTCGTCACCGACGCGCTTCTCCAGCGCGGCGAATTCCTTACTTCTTACACGCCGTACCAGGCGGAGATCAGCCAGGGCACGCTGCAGGCCATCTTCGAATTCCAGTCGCTGATGTGCCAGCTAACCGGGCAGGAAGTCGCCAACGCCTCGATGTACGACGGTTCGACGGCGCTCACCGAAGCGGCGCTGATGGCGGAGCGGGTCACCGGCCGCAGCCGCGTGCTGATAGCGCGCTCGGTGCACCCGGAATACCGCCAGGTGCTCGTCACCTACGCTCGGAATTCCGGACTGCAGGTCGAGGAGATTGCATTCGCCGCTTCGGGACAAGTAGACGCCGCCGCGCTCCGCTCCGCTATAAGCGGTGAGGTTGCAGCGGTCATCGTCCAGTCGCCGAATTTCTTCGGCGTGCTGGAAGAAATCCCGGCGCTCGCTGAAATTGCGCATGCGAAAGAAGCGCTGCTGGTCGCGGGAATCACCGAAGGAGTCTCGCTGGGCGCGGTGCGTCCTCCCGCCGAGGCGGACATCGTCGCGATGGAGGGCCAGAGTTTCGGCCTGACTCCGAGCTACGGCGGACCGTTCGTTGGCGTGATTGCTTCGCGCGAGAAATACGTTCGCCAGATGCCCGGCCGCCTCACCGGCCAGACCGTTGACGCGCAGGGCCGCCGCGGCTTCGTTCTGACGCTCGCCACCCGCGAGCAGCACATCCGCCGCGAAAAGGCCACTTCGAACATTTGCACCAACCAGGCGCTCTGCGCGCTCGCGGCCACGATGCATCTTTGTTTGCTGGGCAAGGAAGGCCTGCGGGAACAGGCGCAGCAGAATCTTTCCAAGGCGCGATTCGCGCTCGCCGAGCTGGAAAAAATTCCCGGTGTGCGGCGCGCGTTCCCTGGCGCGTTCTTCAACGAATTTGTGATTGAGCTGCCGCGCTCGGTGAAGCTGGTGAACGCCGCGCTGCTGCGCGCCAAAATTATCGGCCCGCTCGCCCTCGGCGTGTTTTATCCCGAGCTGTCCAAGCGCGGCCTGGTGTGCGTCACGGAAACGACCACGCGCGCGGAAATTGAGCGCTTGGCAGCGTCGCTGCGCCGCGCACTCGCCCAGCCGCTGGAGTAGGATGATCATTGACTGACAAGATCAAAAAAGCCTCGCGTCATACTAGCCAGAGCGAAGGGCTGATCTTCGAGAAATCCGCCCGCGGTAAGCGCGGGATCGAGCTGCCCCCGCTCGATGTCCCCGCGATAGACGCCGCTGCGGCGCTCGGCGCGGCGCACGCGCGCGGCGAAATCATCGGCTTCCCCGAAGTAAGCGAGATCGAGGTGATCCGCCATTTCACGCGGCTCTCCACGTGGAATTACGCGATTGACCTGGGCATGTATCCGCTCGGCTCCTGCACCATGAAATACAATCCGCGCGTGAATGAATTCGTCGCGCGGCTCGAAGGCATCGCTACTGAACATCCCTATCAGCCGCTCGAGCTTTCGCAGGGCTGCCTGAAGATTCTTCAGTTGCTCGAAACCTGCCTGCTCGAAATCACCGGCATGGACGCCGTGACGCTCGAGCCCTCCGCCGGCGCGCAGGGAGAGTTGACCGGCCTGCTCCTGATCCGCGCGTATTTGCAGGACCGGGGGAATCCGCGCAAGAAAGTTCTCATCCCCGATTCCGCGCACGGGACAAATCCCGCGACGGCCGTCATCGCCGGCTACGAAGTCGAAAACATCAAGTCGGAATCGCACGGCCAGGTGGATGTCGAGAGGCTCCGCGAGCAAGTTACCGAAGACGTCGCCGCGTTGATGATCACCAATCCCAGCACCATCGGCGTCTTCGAGCAGCGCATCGCAGAGGTCGCGGAGATTCTTCACGCGAAGGGCGCGCTGCTGTACATGGACGGCGCGAACATGAACGCGCTTGCGGGTGTCGCGCGGCCCGGGGATTTCGGCGTGGACGTGATGCACTTGAACCTGCACAAGACATTTTCCACGCCGCATGGTGGCGGCGGGCCGGGCGCGGGGCCCGTACTGATGAAAAAATTTCTGGAGCCCTTCCGCCCCGTGCCGGTGCTGACCGTAAAGCCCGACGGAACCCTGGCCCTCGACGTGAACCGGCCACGGTCCATCGGACGCGTTCGCGCATACTGCGGAAATTTCGGCGTCCTCGTCCGCGCGCTCGCCTACACGCTCGCTTACGGGCCCGGCATCCGCCAGGCCACCGAAGACGCTGTCCTCAACGCCAACTACATCCGCAAAAAACTGGAGGGCGTCTACGACCTTCCCTATTCCCTCCCCTCGATGCACGAAGTGGTCTTCAGCGACGCCCGCCAGAAAAAGCACGGCGTAAGCACCATGGACATTGCCAAGCGCCTGATTGACTACGGCTTTCATCCGTACACGACGGCGTTCCCGCTCATCGTGCCCGGCGCGCTGATGGTCGAGCCCACGGAATCGGAGTCAAAAGAAGAGTGCGACCTCTTCGTGGACGCCATGCGCGCCATTGCCGAAGAAGCCGCAACGAATCCCGAGGTGGTGAAGACCGCTCCGCACTCGACGCGCGTCGGACGCCTCGATGAAGTCGGCGCCGCGCGCAAGCCCATCCTGCGCTGGAAGCCTTCAGCCTCCGGAGAAGCCGCGGACTAGCTAGGGACGACCCCCGCTCGCGATCTGGGATCTCCAATACAAATTTAGCAGCGGCAAGGATTGCCTACTTCTTGAAGCGCACCGAATCGAGCATCCGCTCGAAGACGCGCCCATACTCGTCGTATTCCGTTTCCGGGGCAACGCACACCAGATACAGCAGCCCGTCCGGGCGCACAACGGTAATCAGCCAGTCGGTCTCGCGCCCGCCCGCGGGCGAATCACTCGAGAGGTAAGTCGATAGCGCGCGCTCTCCATTCAGCCGCATCCTCTCGTGCGCGCGCGCGAGCTTCATTCCGGGGTTCGACCGCTCGAGGCCCTGGATAAGCTGGTTGGTGGAATCCTCCAGCGCCGTTTCGCTTGCAGGATCGCCATGGACTTCCGCGAGATTAATGATCACCCCATAGGCGAGAGCCGGCTGGCCATTGCTGTCCTGCAAAATGCCGCCCTCGGGCGCGAAGCTGACCGCGTTGCCCTCCCCGTTCTTTTGCCAGTTGTCGGGATATTTTATGGTGAAGCCCGTGCCGTCGTAGTCGGCCATATTGTCGGACGCCGGGCCGGGGCGTTTGCCGCCACCCGGTGCGGCCGCGCCCGGACGCTTGCGCGGCGGCGGCATGGCCAGCAGCCGCTTCTTCGCTTCGTGGAACTCCGCGGAATCGCTCTTGTAGTTCTTCGGCGGCCCTCCGAGCTTGTCAATCTCTTCGTCCACGCGTTCGATGCGGTGATCGGGGTTGGGATGGTTCGAGAAAAACTCCGGAGGATTCTTGCCCTTGGTTTCCGCCTGCAGCTTCTCAAAAAACTGCGCCAGCGCCCGCGGATCGTACCCGGAATCATACAGAATCTGCGTGCCCATGATGTCGGCTTGCGTCTCGTCCGTGCGCGAATATTTCAGCAGGACGGAATTCGCGGCGAACCCTCCTAACTGCGTCAGCAGCCCGCCGACCATGTTGCTGCCCATCATGGCCCCCAGCGCGCCCAGCCCGAGCTGCCACCCTGCGCCTTTGCTGGCCTGGTTGGTGCCGTGCCGCAGAGCCACGTGGGAAATCTCGTGCGCCATCACGCCGGCAAGTTGGGCCTCGTCGTCGGCCGCTTCCATGGCCCCGCGGTTGATGTACACGAATCCTCCGGGCAGCGCGAAGGCATTGATGGCGCGATCGTTGACGCACTTGAATTGGAAAGGGTATTGGACGCCGCCCGTCGGTGCCTGCTCCGCCAGCCGCCTGCCCAATCGGTTGAGATAAGCGTCCACCTGCGGGTCGTTGCACATCGGAAGCTGCCGGTCGGCGTCTTTCGAGACTTTGCTTCCGAGCTCGATATCTTGCTGCGGGGAGAAAAGATTCCAGCCGGGCTTCAATTTTGTCCGGTCGGCCCGCGCCGCCGGCGTAATCAGCAGAGTGGCGGCCATCAACGCCAATGCCATGCGCCGTGCAATGCCGCTCCGCCGTGGGGAAGAGTGATTGCTCGCGTTGCGTCGCTTCGATTCGCAGCCACTCTGTTTCATGGTACTCACTCCCCAGGTATCCCTCGGATGGCTCAGCCTGCTGATAATTGCCGTCCTGTCCCTTCGATGAGCCGAAAGAGAATAAGGTTCGCCCGGCGCCTGGCCCATCTACGTCAGGGAGACTCTACGCCTCAAAGCGTACTGTACACTGAACTTGGGGGAAAATGAAAAAACCCAGCCGGCGGAAACCGGCTGGGCCAGCAGGGGCCGAATTATATTCAACGAAGCAAACGAGTTGATGGAGCCGCGGGAGTGCCTGCCTCTTTCGCCGGCGCCGGCGCCGCCGCCGGAGCTTCCACAAAACGCCCGCCTTTAGCCTGTGCCGCGCGTACGGCCACTGCTGGCTCCAGAGTCTTGACCGGCACCAGAACGCCTTCGCCTTCCCGGGTAAATGCCAGGTGGTCTTGCGATTGATCCCAGTCAATGGACAGCATGTCCCCCAGATGAATCTGCTCGGTGGCCAGCAGGTTCGCCATCGGATACACCACGTGCCGCTCGATCGCCCGCTTCAGGTGCCGCGCACCATACTTCAGATCCGTCCCCTCTTTCAACAGAAATTCCCGGCCCCCCGCCGTCACCCGAAACAAAAACTGCCCCTTGGCCGTGTCCAACACCCGCCGCTGCACCATCCCCAACTCGATCTCCAAGATCTCTTCCAACTGCTCCGCCTTCAGCGGATGGAACACCACCACCTTGTCCAGCCGGTTCATGAACTCCGGCGAAAACTTCCGCCGCGCCGCTTCCACCGCCGCCCGCTCTACCTTCCCGTCCAAGCTCGCCGCCGGCTTCTCCCCCGGCTGCACAAACCCCATCCCCCCCGTCATCAACTCCGTGATCTCCCCGCCCCCCAGATTCGACGTC
>DASWCG010000134.1:0-1694 GCA_036390175.1 Candidatus Acidiferrales bacterium
GGCCCGTAACGTCTCCCTTCGGTGCCGACGTTCTGGAGGAAGACGGGCCCGGCCATTTGGCATACTTGCCGCAGATCCAACAAGCCCTGGCGAAGACCGATTATGAATTCCTTGCCAGGAAAGTCCCAAGCGGAGTGCAGCGACGGGTGAGGCACGAGCGTCGAGGTGTCGCGCTCGCTTATCTGTCCGCGTTGCGAGGGGACTTCCAGAGTCTGTTACGGATGGCCAGAGTCATTGCCGTGCTCTCTCCGGAGGTGGCGGCGGTGCAGGAGTTCGAAAGGCTTCGTCTCACCATCAAATTCGCATGGCAATACGAGATGCTTCGAATGAAGTTGTTGGCGGGCTTTGCCGCGGCACCACAACTAATGAGCCTGAGTGACTTGGTGAGCGGATTGAGTGTCCGAATGGAATCGGCGATGCAGGAGCTCGGAGAACGCGCCGCCCTGGCAAAGAGGCTGAGTTCATCACTTGGCCGGCGCGGAATGGGCGCTGCTTGAGAGCAGTTCATCTACTGCAGTGAGCAAATCACTCGCTTTGAACGGTTTTTGAAGGATTCGGGAGCCGTTTCCCGCATTTTTTCCATCTGCTCCGTTCGATTGCGCGACGGCGCACATCAAGATCAGCCTGTTGCTCAGAGCCGGCTTATGTTGGGCCAGCCATTCCCCGAGGCCACTTCCGTTGGGGCCGTTGAAAATCTGGAGGTCCGCAACGACCAGGTCGAAGTTCTCTTTTTCAAGCAGGGTGCGAGCTTCGGGGATGTCTCGGGCAGTGTGAACTCGATGATCGCGGCCACGCAGGATGGTCCCGACAGCTTCCAGTACGGAATCGTCGCGATCCAGCAGGAGGATACGCCCATCCCGCCCTGAAATTGCGGGCGCCCCGGGAGCGGCGGGGGCCTGCGACGTCGCAGGTTGGAAGGGTAAGTTGATCGTGAATGACGCCCCGCGCGTGGGAATATTGCTTACGCGAATTGTTCCCCCGTGTTCGGTGACGATGCCATAGCAAATGCTCAAACCCAGTCCCGTTCCCTTGCCGACCGGTTTCGTCGTGTAAAAGGGATCAAAAACTCGGGAAGGGTCTTTAACGCCTGGCCCGCTGTCGGTGAACTCGATGAAGAGGCGGTCGCCGTCAATGCCGGTGCGCACCCACAGATCACCATCGCCGGAGCCTTCCAGGATGGCGTCGACGGCGTTGTTCACCAAATTGAGAAATACCTGCTGGAGCTGGTGAGGATCGGCGGCCGTGAGGGGCAGATTGTCGGCCAAGTCCAAGTGAACGCGGATGTTGCTCATGCGCAGGTCGTAATCCCGGAGCGCCAGGGTCTCTTCCAGGGCCTCATTGATGTGCACGGGAACGCGTTCCGGCTTGTGCTGGCGGGCGAAGCTCAAGAGATTCTGGACGATGCGGTGCGTGCGCTGGGCCTGCCTGTAGAGTTTGTCCGAATACTCGATTCCCTGCGGTCCCATTTGCCCGCTGGAGGTCAACAATTGGCTGTAGCCAAGGATGGCGGTCAGCGGGTTGTTTAGTTCGTGGGCGACCCCGGAGATTAATTGCCCGACCGCCGCGAGCTTTTCGCTATGAAGCAACTGTTCCTGCGTGCGGCGCAGGTTTTCGTAGGCCTGGCGAGTCTCTTCGTAGAGGATGGAGCGCTCGATGGCGCTAGAGATCTGACTGCCGACGGCGATGAGCAAGTT
>DASWCG010000135.1:0-2146 GCA_036390175.1 Candidatus Acidiferrales bacterium
CGACCGCACCGCCGAACTGGTGAAGAAATGCCGCGATTGGTATTCGAATTACGAATTCCACCGCGTTTATCACGCGATTCACGATTACTGCGTCGTGGACCTCAGCGCCTTTTATTTCGACGTGCTGAAAGATCGCCTGTATACGAAGGCGCCCAAGAGCAAATCGCGCCGTTCGGCCCAAACCGTGGTGTGGAAGATCACCAGCGCCTTGGTGCGCCTCATCGCGCCCATCGTCGTCTTTACCGCCGAAGAAATCTGGAGGTATCTGCCAAAGGCGCAGGGTGAGCCCGAAAGCGTTCACATGGCGCTGTTCCCGGAGGCCGATTCGCTTGCTTGCGGAATCGCCGGGGACGCCGCTGAAAAGTGGGCACGGCTCGCGCAAGTTCGCTCCGCCGTGCTCGTAGCGCTCGAACAAGCTCGCGCCGCGAAAACCATCGGCGGTGGCCTCGAAGCGAAAGTCCGTCTGCACGCCGCGGCTGAAGCGGCGGATTTGCAGAAGCTGCTCGAAGAAAAGCAATCCGTGCTGCCCGCGCTTTTCATCGTTTCGCAAGTATCCGTCGAGCCGCGCTCTATTGCGGCATCCGTCCCCAGTGAAACGTTGCCGGGTCTGGAGCTCCGGATCGAGCGCGCGGACGGCAGGAAATGCGAGCGCTGCTGGAACTACTCCACGCACGTCGGCGAAAATCCACGCTACCCAACGGTCTGCGAGCGCTGCAGCGAAGCCCTCGCCGAAATCGAGAATACGCCTGCACTACGCAACTAAACTGCCGCACCAACCCGGCACTGTCATTCCGAGCGGAGTCCCGACGGTTTTTGCCGGGGCGGAGTCGAGGAATCTCTCTTTGATTCTCTCGGAGGCTTCATGACCATTCCTTCCCGCCTCCGCTGGCTGTGGCTCACCCTCGCCGTCGTTCTTCTCGACCGCGCGACGAAAGTGTGGTTCGACACGCAGACCACCGAAAGCTGGCGCCACGAACTCGTTCATCACTTCGTTTATCTCGTGCACAGCACCAATCCAGGTATTGCTTTCGGAGTGTTGTCTGATTCCGCCTCCGCCGGCACGCGCATCCTCCTAATCGCCGGCTCTATCGTGGTCATCAGCGTGCTCGCCTGGCTGCTTGTCGCCAGCCACGGCGGTGGCCCGCTGACTGCTGCGGGCCTCGCGCTTTTGCTCGGCGGAGCCACCGGCAACCTCACCGATCGCATCATTCACGGTGCCGTCACCGACTTCTTCGAAGTCTGGCTCCCGTTCCTTCCTTGGCGCATTTTCAATCCGTGGCCGGCTTTCAACGTCGCCGATTCCGCGATCACCATCGGCGCCATTCTGATTCTTCTTGATGTAATATTTCCTCCTCAGAAAAGCCCCAAGCACCTTTAGGACAACGTTCGTCTAACCCGGAGGTCGAAGATAAACCGCTGGTGAAGTTGTGGCGACACTTCCGACGGAAAGCGAGCAGCTCGCCTTCCTGAAGAGATGCACCCGGCCCCCATCCACCTTGCTACACTCTTCGCCCGGCCAGCGCGAAGAATCTGCTGCTACAATCGGGTCGTGCCGGGCGGAGCCCAACCCGAGAACCATGAACTTCTGGCGGTAGCGACTGACGCTGGGACGCGGCTCGACCGGTTCGTGGCCGCCCATTGCGAGGAACTCTCGCGCTCGCGCGTGCAAGAACTGATCGACGGCGGCCTTGTCCTCGTCAATGGCAAACCGGCGAAGTCTTCCCAAAAACTTCACGGCGGGGAGCTCGTCACTGTGCGTGCCCAGCCGCGTCCGGCTCCCCGTGCCGAGGCCGAAGCGATTCCGCTGGATGTCCTCTACGAAGACGACGACGTGATCGCTATCAACAAGCCCGCGGGAATGACCGTTCACGCTGGGGCGGGGAATATATCCGGCACGCTGGTTAACGCACTCTTGGGGCGCGGGCAATCGCTTTCGCAAACCGGAGATCCACTACGCCCTGGGATTGTGCATCGCCTGGACAAGGAAACTTCCGGTGTGATCCTGGTGGCCAAGAACGACGCGGCGCACGCGAAGCTCGGCGAAGCGTTCCGCCAGCGCGCCATCAAGAAAACCTACATCGCGCTGGTGGAAGGCCGTCTAAAAGAAAAAACCGGCCGCATTGAGCTGGCCATCGGGCGCGATCCC
>DASWCG010000136.1:0-3908 GCA_036390175.1 Candidatus Acidiferrales bacterium
CGAAGAGAAAGTGATCAAAATGCGCTTCGGCCTGGACGACGGCTCCGAGCACACCCTGGAAGAGGTGGGCCAGTCGTTCGCCGTAACCCGCGAGCGCATCCGCCAGATCGAGGCGAAGGCCCTGCGCAAGCTGCGGCATCCGTCCCGCTCGCGCAAGCTGCGTGCCTTCCTCGAAGGCCCGAGCCGCGAATACCTCTGAGACGTACGCCCAGCTTGTCACTCCTGCGCGCGTAAGAGCGCAATTCCCGCCCAGCATCCTAGCGTCTCGGTCACGACGAGTAGAATGGAAGTGATTTGAAACGCCGTGCCCCAGGCTCCCGGTGCCACGTGTAATGCGTTGTCAGCGCCAGTCACAGCCCTCTCCATTCTGACTTCCTCAGAATAGACTCAGGGCACGCCAACTCTGCAGAGCCAATTTGGAGGAATCGCTGGAGCTTCCCGTCAGAATGCCTTTTCAACTTCCTTCGGAAGCGAAATGGGGAAGAAATAATCTTCTGGATAGAGGTAATCCTCGCCAGATTCATCAATAATACGCAGAAACCGGCGGGAAGCGGCGCGTTCATCGGGTACCGTTCGATAAATCCTGCGCAATTGCAAAGACGCTTCGTACTCTTTATTCCGGATGCAAACCACAAACCTGGGATTCTTAGCCCGACGAATCCGCTTCCCGGACCAGGAACCGTTTGATCTTGAATTCCTTTTTCCCGATGCCATGGGCTTCATACCAGTGAACCTCAGCCTTGAGAATTGTACCCATCGGCCAAGCGCACCGAGGCAATGCCCTTCCGTTTGCGCCAGCGACCAGCTCCGTAAACTTTCTGCAGGCGCGCAAGCTCTCGAATCCCGCGTCCGCTGGCGATAGTTTCCCTCTGCCTGATTTTGCCCAGAATCTTGAATCCCGCCATGCCAGGTCACTTGGGTGCGTTTGGAAGGTGCACCGATGTGGCGTACTTGAAAACGAGCAGAGCGCCGCGGTCGGCGCCTATGGTCAGCAGAATCGTCAGCGCAAGCAGGCCGGCAAGAAGCAGCTTGCGTTGCCCTTGCGCAAAGCGGTCGCGCTGGAAATAGGCGAACATGCACAGCCCCACGGCGGCGCTCGTCGTCACGAGCATGAGCTTCTCGTGCAGCTCCATGACGTCGTGTGCGGGGCCTTCGTCGGGGACGGAGTTCTGCGCCAGCAAACCCGTAGCGGCTGCCAACAAACCAAACAGGGTGCCGAGATAAAGAAGACGGGCGGCCGTGCGATGCCAGTCTCCGCTGGAACGCAGAACCGCCAGCGCTTCCACCAGCATTGCGCCAATCCAAAGCGCAATCGGAAAATGGACAAACAGCGGGTGGACATTGAGCATACCTTTCAGGCCGGGAAGGATTTCGTTCATCATTGCCTCCTCAAGCCGAGAGCTGCGAGACAGGCCGGCTGAGCGCGCCGGCACGCAAAGCCGCCAGAACCGCTCCTGTATAAAGCAACGCCAGCACACCGAAAGCAACTGTGAGATTGACGTGCTGGCCAATCCAGCCGAGGGAAAAGCTCATGGCGACCTGGAGCGTCGTAGAGATGACC
Source organism: Candidatus Acidiferrales bacterium (assembly GCA_036390175.1). GTDB lineage: Bacteria > Acidobacteriota > Terriglobia > Acidiferrales > UBA7541 > DASQHY01. Next base: position 1,562 of record DASWCG010000136.1, read on the forward strand.
GAAAATGCGGACTGGGTCCGGCCCATCAGGCGCCGCGGCACGATGCTCATGATCGCCGATTGCGTGAGGACGGCGCCGAGAGCGCGACAGCCGCCAAACAACGCCAGCAAGGCCACGGCTTGCGCGAGCAACGTGACGAAAGGTAGGAAGGCGTGACCCACGGCAAGTATGGCCATGGCCACCACCAGCAAGGTAATCGGCCTCCGCCGCGCGATGGGGTCCGCCGCCAGTCCTCCGGCAACCGCGCCCACAGCCCAGCCGGTCTGAATCAAGCCGTAGCCCTTCGCCCCGGAATGAAGGATGTCTTTGACCAGCGCGACCATCAAGACGTTTGCGCTGATGACCCCTGCCAGCATCGTTGCGTAGGTAATTCCAAGCGCGAGAACCTGCGGCTGCTTATTGAGGTAGCGCATTCCTTCGCGCAGGTCGCGGAGCACGCCGGCGGCGAGACTGGTCTCGACAATCGGCGGAATCGGAGCGGTCTCCAGCACGTCCGGGATGGAGTCGCCCAGCGCCTCGCTGTGACGCGGGTGGAAATAACCTCGCCGCAGGCGAAACAGGCAGAATGCGGAAACGAGATAGGTGAGTCCGTCGATCCCCAAGATGCCGCCCAGGCCGGCGTGCTCGTATACGAACCCCACAAACGCGCCGGCGAGCATCAGCCCGGCCTGCACGGCAATCAACACTGAAGAATTGGCCCCGACAAACTGCCCCGGTGGAATCAGCTCCTGCACAAGCGCATTGACGGTGGCCCAGTAAATGGCCGCGCCGGCTCCATTGAGAAGCACCATCGCGTTGATCTGCCAGAGTTGCGCGTGGCCGGAGTGGACCAGCGCGGCGACACTGAGAACCAAGAAGCCGCGGGTGAGGTCGAGAGCGATTCCGAGATAGCGGCGGTCGCTGCGGTCAATTAAAACGCCGCCGAGAAAGGGAACGATCAGCCCCGGCAGGGTATAGAGAATTACCGTAAAGCTGACACTGACGGTCGAGTGCGTTGCGGACAAGACGTGCCAAGTGACCCCGGAGAAATTCATCCCCGAGCCGAACAAGGAAATGAAAATGCCCACAAAGAAGTAACGGAAGCTGCGCTGCGAGAACAGGAGCTTCCAATCTACTTTGGGGTGCGCGGCAAGGTCCATATCCTGGTGCCCCTGGGCGAACTTGCCATTGTAACGGGTGCGTCGCGGGGGCGAAAAGGAATAGGCGAGCCTGGACGCGGGCAGCCTTGCGATGTAAGAAGAACGGCGTCGCCGGCGAAGCCGGCCAAACTCGCCAACTATTTAATTTGATTTGACAAATCAACCTATCGTTGGCAAAGAAATTCAGCGAGGCGCCTCGCATCGAGAAATGACAGGAAGCAGATCGCGGATCAGCGGAGGTGGTCTGTGGGACAAGAATTGGAGTGCAAGGTCCGCTTTGGCGGCAAGGCGGCCATGGGGAAGGCGTTGCTCGAGTCGGAAGAGTTGCTCTTCCGCGGCGGCATGCGCTTGAAAATCCCCTTTCGGGCCATGAAGTCGATCCAGTCCGCGGGCGGCGAATTGCGCATCGAGTTTCCGGAAGGAACGGCAATCTTTGAGTTGGGACCGCAGGCGCAGAAATGGGCGGAGAAGATTCTTCATCCCAAATCACTCCTGGACAAGCTGGGCGTGAAACCGGGCGCTGTTGTTTCTGTGATTGCAGTTCGCGATGAAAGGTTCCTGAAACAGTTACGGGAACGGACAAATGAAATCGGCGAGACACCGCGCAGCGAATCGGACTGGATTTTCCTCGGCGCGGAATCCAAGGAGAGTTTTTCGGAGATCCGTCCGCTGACGAAATCCCTGAAGAAAACAGGCGGGCTGTGGATCGTCTACCCCAAAGGACAAAAACACATCACGGAAGAAGATGTGCTGGGCGCCGGAAAGAAGGCCGGCCTGGTGGACGTGAAGGTGGTCGGCTTTTCGGCTACACACACGGCGCTCAAATTCGTCGTTCCGGTTTCCAGCCGCTGAAAAGCAGCGCTTGTTCAATCGTTTCCGGCACGCACAACCTGCAGCGCGCCATGCTTGCCATTCATGGGTCGCCGGCGCTCCACAGACCCGGCAGACTGTCGGAGGCATGGAACGAGCCCAGCGCATTTTGTTTTCCTCAGAAATCGAGAAGCCCTATATTGTTTCTATGGCGGCACTGCTGGAGGTGCGGGGATTGACCGTCGAATTGCCGACGACGGGGGGATGGGTGCGCCCGGTGAACGATGTGTCGCTGCACATCGAAGCCGGCGAGGCGCTGGGGCTGGTCGGCGAATCGGGCAGCGGAAAGACGATGCTGTCGCTGGCGCTGATGGGTTTGCTCCCGGAGGGAGCCCGCG
>DASWCG010000137.1:0-19312 GCA_036390175.1 Candidatus Acidiferrales bacterium
GCTCCATGCTGCCCGCAGCTTAACAAAGCCCTCTCGCCCCGGCAACCCACCGCCGAGAAGCCGCGCCCTTCGATTCCAATCGTTCCGGTCCACCGCTAGTACGAAAGTACTATCTCCCGGAACTTTGGAGCCATTTCCTAGTCACCCCGCCTTATTGCATGCTAGTCCCTACCCGGCCCGTGCAGCACGAGTGGTGTGAGGTCTCGTCCGATGCAGTTAGGGCGGTACGAAATCCTGGAAACCATCGGCCAAGGGGCCAGCAGCAGTGTCTCCAAAGCACGGGACACTCTGATAGGGCGCACGGTTGCGTTGAAAATCCTTCACACCGGCTTCCACGGAAGCGAATGGCGAGACCGCTTCCTCCGCGAAGCCCATATCGTCGGCCAGCTCTCTCACCCCCGGATCGTCAATATTTACGATGCAGGAATCGACGAAGCCTCCGGAGCGCCCTTCCTGGTCATGGAATTCATCACCGGCCACACCCTCGAGCAAATCCTGGCTGAGGGCACGCCATTGCCGGATCGCCTTTTTACCTGGGGCATCGGGCTTGCGCGTGCGCTCGACTACGCGCACAGCCAAGGCGTGATTCACGGTGACGTCAAGCCCGCCAATGTTCTCATCAATGAAGACGGCCGCGTGAAGCTGACCGATTTCGGAATCGCGCGCCTGGCCACGCAGGCCACTCACAGCGGCCGGCTGATGGGCACGCCCGCCTATCTCGCTCCGGAACAGATTGAAGGACGCGGCGCCGACGCGCGCTCGGACCTGTTCTCGCTCGGCATCATTCTGTATCAACTGGCCACCGGCCACCGCCCCTTTCAGGGCGATTCGCTCCCGGCGGTCTGCGCGCAGATTCTCAAAGCCGTGCCAGCGCCGCCCAGCAGACTCAATCCGTTGCTCCCTCGCCAATTGGATGGTGCCTTGGCTCGCTGCCTGGCCAAAGATCCCGCCAGGCGCTTTGCTCGCGCCGAAGAATTGGCCGCCGAACTCGAATCCATCGCCGCCCCGGCCTCTGCAACCGTAACAACTGCCCGCCGGAAAAAATCCGCCCCGTTTTTGCGCGGATATGTGTTTGCTTCGAGCCTGGCCATTCTGGCGCTTTCGGTTTCGCTGGTGCGCGGCTACGCCCGCAATGTCCTGCGCGTTCCTCCGCCGCCGGCCGCAGTTTTCGCGGAGCCAAGACCGCCATCCGAATTCCCCTCAACTGCTGTTCCCATTCCAGCAGAAGACTTGTCCTCGAAGGAAGCGTCTCATGCGCTCCCAGCTTCCCGTAAGTCACCCGGGAAAACTCGCAGACAATCGTCGGGCCCAGCCCGGGTTTCACTTCCGATGCCTTTGCCCGTGTCCTCCGGTCCGAACACTGCGCGGGCCGCCGTGCCCGCAACAACTCCCTCATCTGAGCCAGGCTCCTCGGAAGCTTCTCGAAAGTCGGCCGCCTCCCAATTGACCGTCGCAATCGTTACGAAATCAAGCGACGACACGCTGGTGATCCTCGCGGACCGCCAGGTGTTGCTTAGTTTTCATCTCGGCGGGACGTACGGTGACGACGCCTCTCCCATCCGCCGGACCTTTGCTCTCCCTCCAGGTTCGCATCAGATCAGCGTCGCGTTGTACAAGGAAGATAAGACTCTACGCAGCCAGAAAGATGGCCTCGCGGAATTGCGCGCCGGCGAACCAAGCGTCCTCGTCATTCATGTCGGAAAGCACTCCAAGATACTGCCGCTGTTCGGATCGGGCCTCGGCGTCACGTGGCCCAGCAAGTCTGCGTCCGGCGGCGCTCAACGCGTCCCGCGCGGCTAAGCCTCTGTTGCTTCCTTCCGGCAGGTTCTAAGCACGCGATGAAGATGTCTCGCCCTTCAGCTCGGGCCTTGGTCTCATCTGTTACCCGGCTTGCTTCGAATCTCCTCCAGCTTGGTTTGCTGCTCCGGCGTTAATTTATTCTTGATCCGCACCAGCAGCGTTACCTGCTCCCTCTTGATCTCGCGCTCCACGGTGAGCACCTTTTCCAGCTGCGCCAGAACCTGTTGTTCCTCTACCTGCGGTTGTTTGATCAGCGATACCATCTTTTCCATTTCGTCTTGCAGCTTCCATTGCCAGTCGGTGAATTTCAATTGCGCCTGCCGGATCTCGTTCCGGAGGTAGCTCTTCTGCTCGTCACTGAGCCCGATCGCTTCCTGGTTCTGGATCACCAGTTCCGGGGCAAAGAAGCTCCGTCCGACCGGGTCCGGGCCGGGCTGCAGCCCTGGGGCTGGCTGCTGCCCGCGAACCAGGCCCGCCGCAAGAAACAGCAGAGCGCACGCAAAACAAATTTTCGTTTTCATTTCATTTCTCCTCACTCGTCTTGACTGGAATCCTCATGTACGACTCACCCAGTTTCGGCGTAGTTCGCAGAATCTCTTGCCCCGGAGTCTCCAGCAGCGCGTCGCTTGGCGCTTGCCATTCCGCAAGCTTTTGAGCGGCGGCGACTTCGGTATCCGGGATCATTGGCGCTGTTGTTCGGCGCAAAACCAGACCAGTCGTCGCTGCGGCAACGACCCCCGCCGCTGCTCCGGCCAGCACCCATACGCGCCACCGCCTGGCACGCTTCCATCCGCCCGCGGCCTGCGCCGCGGCCAGCACTCGCGCGCCAAATTCCGCCGGCGGCTCTGCGCCTCGCGCCACCAGCGGCAGCAGCGCGTCCAACTGCTCCCGCCGCGCCCGAAGTGCCTCCAGCTCTTTCGCGCAATCTGCGCACGACGACAAATGCCGCTCCAGTTCGCCCGCGGGCGTCCCCGTCAGCGCGGCCTCCAGGAGCTCCTCTTTCCATTTCGCGCAATGGTTTTTCATCTCATCGCTTCCAACAAGAGTTTCCTCGCCGCGTGCAGCCGCGACCTCACCGTCCCCGCAGGAATTCCGAGCGCCGCACCGACATCTGCGGCTTCCATGTCTTCCACGATGGAAAGCAACAGCACCGCGCGAAGTCGCCCCGGCAGTTTGTCAATCTCCTCCCGCAGGCGTTGCAGCAGCACGCGGTCTTCCGCGCTGCGCTCGCCGTCGGTCACATTTGGAGTTCCCGCCGCGTACCACGCATCGTCCCGCGCCATGCGCCGGCCCAAACCGCGCCGCCGGTTGAGGGCCAGCCGGAAGACGATCCGGCTGACCCACGCCCGAAACTTTCCCGCCGCGCGCAGCGAACCCGCTTTCCGAAACGCCTGAAGGAACGCTTCCTGCGCTACCTCTTCTGCGTCTGCCGCATTTCCCAGCACGCGGTAGGCGATCTGGAAGACTCTCCGCTGGTTCTCCGCCACGCGTGCGGCGAATCCACCGTCGTCCTCGCCGGGCTCGGCTCTTGCGATCAGCGTTTCCACGAACGCGATGGTCACTCCGCTTGCATCCCTACTTGTTCTGACACCGCGGCACGTCACTCCGTTCAATAAAATTGTCCATGCGTTTCTGTTGATTTAATTTGGCCCGGCGCCCGCGGGAAGAAAAGGAGGAAAAGCTACAGCGTGAGCTTGATTCCCGGCAGCGTGCGTCCCGCTCTGGTTTCCTGCCAGGTGTACAGAATGCGGTGGATCACCGTGATCGTCGAAATCACGGAAATCACCCACAGCACCGGCGCCATGCGGTTGAACGCGCCACCCAGGATCAGCAGCACCAGGCGCTCGGGCCGCTCCATGAAGCCCACCTTGCACGTCGGAATCAGCGACTCCGCCCTGGCGCGCGTGTAACTGACCATCACCGACCCGGCCGTGGCCACCGCCGCCAGCACCACGTAAGACGTCCGCGCGCTCACTGCGTAGTACACCAGCAGGCCCATGTACAGCGCCATGTCCGAATAGCGGTCCAGCGTGGAATCGTAAAACGCGCCAAACGCCGTGACGCGATTCTGCCGCCGCGCCACCTGTCCGTCCAGCATGTCCAGGAACCCGGCGAAGAAAATAATCGCCGCTGCCAGCCGAAAGCGCCCCGTAGCGAACATCGCCGCGGCCCAGAAGTTCACCACGAGGCCGAGAAACGTGAGGAAGTTTGGATTGATCCCCGTCGCCGCGAGGGCGCCAACGATTTTATCGAGCAGCCAGCGGCTGCCCTCGCCAATCCATTTCGTAAGCATTCGTCAGTAATCGCGCGGGCCCCGGCGCAGCCGCAGCCCACCGCATCATACGATACCTGCTCGCGCCCCTCAAGTTTCCGCCATGGCGTTCTGCCGTCAACCTTTTTCTCTTTCTCCCCAACGCTGCTACACTGGTCACCCTCAAACGCATGTCCTCGCCCTCTTTGAACGCGATTTTTTCCACTCGCTCCATGCGCCGCCGCTACGAAGCCTGGTTTCTCCGCTTCGCCCTTGCCGACGGCTCCGGCGCGTGGTGGCTGCGTTATATTTTGCTGAACCTCGGACGCTCCTGCGCCGGGGGCTGCGGCGGAAAATTCCGTTTCCCGGGCTATCCCGTGCAGGTGTGGGCGACGTGGTTTCCCCGCGGCGCAGCGCCGCAAAGTTTCATCGCCGGATTTTCCCAGGGCGATCTGGCCACGAGCGGCCGTTTCGCTTCGCCTTTCTCTCTGGAATGTTCCGGCCAGCGCATTGACGAAAACTCATGCCGCGCCGCCATGGAAGTCGGCACCCACCGCATTTCCTGGGACTTGCGCTACCGTTCCTCGACAGCCTATTCCATGAGCGACAAGGGCTGGATCGGCTTCACCCGCACTCCGCATTCCGACGCCGTCATTTCCGGGCGCATCACCTTCGATGACCGCACCTGGCAGGCCGACCCGCTCGGTTGCGGCCTTCAGGGTCACAACTCCGGCTATCGTCATCGCCGCTTGTGGACGTGGGCGCACGTTCTTGCTTGCACGGAGTCGCGAAGTGCGCAGCCGTCCGGCGAGGGAAAGTTCAGCGCCTTCGAAGCCCTCGAATACGAAATGGGTCTCGGCATGCGTTTCCGCCGCGCCATACTCCGCCACGAAGGAGTCCTGTACGATTTCGGCCGCCTGAAAATGATCGAACGCACTCTCCATCCGTTTCGCTGCACTGTCCACTGCGCGCGCCGCGAAGACAACACCACGCTGGTCGCCATCCTCGATGGCACCGGCCCGTCCGTGCATTGCCTCCCCTACGTGAAAACAAATTGCTCCGGCACGTTCGATGTCTTCAACAACTCGCTCGCCTCCGCAAAACTGTATCTCAAGCGCCCCAACGAACCCGCCATCGAACTCCGCACCGACACCGGCACTGGGGGCGGCGCCGTCCTCGAAATGGCCGGCAAGTAGCCCCGCGCCCAACCACTTCTCGCTCTGTAATGCCGTCTTCCCCCGGATTCATGCGCGCGCGGCCTCTTCTCTCATACCGCCATCCATCCCTGGCCTGTGCACCATCAGACCGGCCGTGCTAGAATCACGTTTGCCGTGGGCCTGTAGCTCAGGTGGTTAGAGCGCACCCCTGATAAGGGTGAGGTCGGTAGTTCGAGTCTACCCAGGCCCACCATTCCCCTGTTTTCGCCCGCTCGAACATCATGCCGAGGGCTTGCTTTTCTTCCCCGTTCAGCTCTACCAGCCCCCGACTATTCGAATCGGTCATACGCTGAGTTACTATGCCGGCATGGAACCTCGGTCGTGTCGGCTCTATGTCCACGATAGCTGGCCAAGATGGCTCGCTGTCTTGCTCGGTCTACTAGCCCTCACAGTTGTTGCGCTTTACTTCGCCGCGCCCGACGTTCCCAAGTTACCGGCAATCCCATTTCTGGCGCTTCTTGGTTTCTTAGTATTCGCAAGCCATCGAGCATCTCAGTCATGGGTTGAAGTATCCTCAGACGGCAAGGCAATCTCTGCTATTCCTTCCTGGTATGCCCGCTCTCTCGCCGGGGAAAGCGTAATCACCCAGACGATTCTGCCGACAGCCGAATTACTGCTCTGTCGGAATACGGCTTACGACAGCTTCGATGGGTTTTCCGCTATCCTTCGTGGGCCAGGCGGCTCTGAACAGACAGTGTGGAAGGGGATGCGCGGAATGGATTACCGCCGCTGCCTTGGCTTCAGCAAAGAGATCCAGCAAAGATTCGGTTTGCCGGTGCGGCTTCTATCTCGTCGCGTGACAGACCGTCGAGTTGAAGAGACTGAGTGGACTCCGGGGACTGGCAAGATCAATAGCAAGGCGATGGCCTTTGGGTTGGCAATGTTTCTTTTGCCTTGGGTTGGCATCGTTGTGCGTCTGTCTACACCAAACTATATCCGCCTCGCAGTCGGTGGCGTGCTACTCTGGATTTCCGGGTTGGTCTTACTCTGGAGTCTCCGTCGCATCTGGCCACGCAACGATCAGGACCCAGCGTTGGGTTGGACCATTCTTGTGTGGACGCTCGAATTTGCGCCGCTCTACGTGGTGGTTGTTCTTGTCACTGGCACATTGCTTAAGGACTGATAAACGCGTTCTAGCGAATTTCAAACACCATCGAAGTTCTAAGACCGTCAAGTAGGCCGACCGTCTTCTGGCATTCCCTTCCCGTATCTCGTGGTGGACTCACCCTCCGTGGTCCAAGCGGCTGAAAATCCTCCGAGGGACTTGTATCCGGCCGCAACCTAAAATAAACTCTGGGGTCATTTCGCAGGGATGAACCGGGGGCTCGCAGTGCGATTGCCGCGTGCGCGGCAATGGACACCAAAATTTGTGAAACCTTGATTGGGGTGGCGTTCCGAGCCGTTTTCACCCGCCGCCGTGGGGTGCTTCGAGATTACGAAAAAACTTGGATTTTCTGGTAAGGTATCTTCAACCGGTGAGCGTCAATCAGGAGGAAATGATGCGATTCAGCGCGCGAGTTCTTGCGGTAATGGTTCTTTTTATTCTTGCGGGGATGACAGCTCTTGCAGATGACACGGCGAAACCGAAAGACGCCGCCAAGAAGTCCGAAGCGGGCAGCGCGAGCGCGTCCGCGACTGCAACGAGCGAGGCAGCCACGAAGCCGCAGCCCGCGGCTTCCCCCCTGGCGCCTCGCCCCAAGCCCGCCCCGGCGCGCGCATCTTCTTCCTCCATGCGCGGCGACAATACGCCCGCGGTCGAAGGATTTGCAGGCTATTCGTATGTCCGGTTCAATGTGGGCAATCGGCCGGTGGTTCCTTTTCCTATCGTTTCTGTGCCGGACCATTTCGATTTTCACGGCGGAACAGGGGCTATCACCGGCAACTTCACGGATTGGGTCGGGCTCAAGGCGGACATCAGCGGATACACCCTTTGGGATTCCCCGCTAAGCGTCCACACGTTTACCTACCTCTTTGGCCCGCAGTTCTCTTATCGCAAGAGTGAGAGAGTGACCCCCTTTGCCCATGCGTTGTTTGGCGTGGCTTCGGCTCGCGGGACTGCGAGCGGAGGGGGCTTGACGCACCGAAACGCCTTTGCCGATGCGCTAGGTTTCGGGCTTGACATCAACACCAGCAGGCACAGTGCCTGGCGCCTCGTCCAGATTGATTACCTGGGCACCAAATTCCGCGACGGCAACAAGAATCTGCAAAACAACTTGCGCATGTCCACGGGAATTGTCTTCCGTATGGGCTACGCATCGGCGCCGCCGCTCGCCTCCGCCACCTGTTCGCTTGACAAGCCGGAAGTTTGGGCTGGCGAGCCCGTGAAGGCCTCAGTCGCGCCGCGTAACTTCGATCCCAAGCACACCCTAAAATATGCGTGGGCAACCAATGGCGGCAAGGTGCAGGGTCAGGGAGCCACGGTGACCGTTGACACTGCGGGCATCGCGGAAGGGCAGTCCTATAACGTCAGCGTCCACGTCACCGATCCCAAGAGTAAGAACGCTGCGGCGAGCTGCCAGACCACATTCGCCACCCAGAAGCGTTTGCCACCGACAATTGGCTGCTCGGCCAATCCAGCCAGCGTGATTGTGGGCGGCGCCGTGGCGATTCACTGCGATGCCGCCAGCCCGCAGGGCGGCCCGGTTTCGGTGGCCAGCCAGTCGGATTGCGGCGTCACCGGGCAGGGCACTGATTTTACAGTGGACACTGCAAAGCTCTCGCCCGGCTCATGCGCCGTGCAGAGCACAGTCACCGATGATCATCAGCTTACTGCCACTACCACCACATCATTTAGGGTGCAGGCTCCTCCTCCGCCGCCACCGCCGCCGCCGAAGCCGCAGCCCACGGCCATCGAATTGCGCCTTGCGCTCCACAGCATTTATTTCGTTACGGCTCAGCCCACTCCCGCAAACCCCACTGGCGGCTTGGTCCTCAGCCAGCAGAGGACGCTGATTCCTGTGGCCGCCGATTTCAAGGTCTATCTCGAAAGCCATCCGGATGCCAAACTGATTCTCGAGGGTCACGCCGACCCGCGCGGCGCCCCCGAATACAACCAGGGGCTTTCCGAGCGGCGTGTCGCGCGCACCAAGGCCTTCTTGGTTGAGCACGGCGTTCCTGCCTCGAGTATCGAGACCAAGGCGTACGGCGTACAAAAGAATATGACCGACGCCGAAGTGAGAGAAGCAGTCAACTCGAATCCTGACCTGACTCCGGGAGAGCGGCAGAGGATTCTCCGCAACGAGCGGCTCATTATCCTGGCCAGCAACCGCCGGGTGGATATCGCTCTGAGCACCACCGGTCAGGTCTCGATCCGGCACTTCCCCTTCAGCGCCGAAGATGCTTTGACGCTGATCGGCGGAAGGGAGAAACCCAAGCCGGCGGCAAGGCCGGCGCCGAGGAGAGCGAGGCCCGCCCCCGGCAAAGCGCCACGCAAAGCGGCGCCCAAGAAGCAGCAATAGCTGATCGTGCCATACGGGTTTGATTCCGGCGTGCACCGCCTTGCCGCTTGATGGTCGGGGCTTGAATAGTACGAACGTTCGTGCTATTCTGCCTCTGCCATGGTCACCCTCTCTCAGCTACCGCCTGTGGCGGCCACTCTTCCGATCCGTTACCTCACCAGATTCTCCCAAATCCCATCATGGGCGCGAACTGTAGCGCTCGGCCTTCTCCTCTCTCCTCTGTTCCCGGCATCTCACCCATTCGCTCAGAACCCGCGTCCCGCTGGAGATCTCCCCATCGAAATCCCCATTGCCCGCTGCGATGGTCTGCCGGTTATTCCAGTCCGCATCGGCAACGCGGAGATGCGTTTTCTTATGGATACGGCCGCCAATTCTTTCCTCAATCTGAAATCCTTCCCCTCCGGCCGCGCCCGGCAGATTCATGTCCGCGCATGGAACGGCCCCTCCTCGGCCAATGCTCGTGAAATTTCACTGCCGGAAATCGAATTAGGCAATCGCCGTCTGCAAGACCTGAAACTTCCGGCCATCGACTTGAGTCCGCTCGAACAGTCCTCTGGCTGCCGGATTGACGGGATTCTCGGCGTCGAGCTTCTGGATAGCTTTGGCGTCACCATCAATTTGAAGCGTCAGGTCGCCGTTCTCGACGCCATGCCGGCAACGTGGCCCGCCGCTGGCCTCTCCGGCATCGAGGCCAAGTCTGTTGAAATAGCCGACGCAATGCATTACTGCAAAATTGACCTCATTCTCGGCAATAAGGACTTTTTCAAAGAATGCCTGGATCCGGAAATCGTCTTCGCCACTTCGCGGGGAAAATTCCGCGGCCGCAAGAAAGTGACCGACTACCTGATGCAGCGCTACCTGAAGTTTGCCACCACGGTGCGATATGAAATCAATCTCCAGGACCTTCAGAGTGCGGATGACACGATTCGCTATTCATTCAAATATTCGGCGGATTCGTCCAACGAACGCTCGGCGGGGGCGGGCACAGCGATTTGCCGCCGCAGCGGCGGGCGCTGGCGCATCGTGTATATCCAGGACTCCTCGATTGGGGCTGTGCCCGGCAATTAATTCCTGATAGATTCTCTTGTGAGTTTCTTCTGATGGTTCTGGAGAGACAAAGGAAAAGTTTGACTATGCCAGACCTGAGCGGCGCATCTACAAAAAATCTCCCCGGGCAAGGCAACGCCACGCGGGAAGCGATCTTGCGGAAGGCCGTTGAAATAAGTTCGATGGAGGGTTTGGAAAGCCTTTCCATCGGACAATTAGCGGCCGCACTTCGCATGAGCAAGAGCGGTCTCTTCGCGCACTTTGGATCGAAAGAGGAGCTGCAATGTGCCACCGTCGACAAGGCGCGGGATATGTTCATTGATGAGGTCATTCGCCCCGCCCTTTCCGCAACGGGCCTGAAGCGTTTACGGATGCTGTGCGATCGCTGGTTGTCCTACGTAGAAAGGAGAGTCTTTCCGGGCGGTTGCTTTTTTTGTGCGGCCTCCCTCGAGTTCGACGATCGGCCAGGAGTTGTCCGGGATCGAATTGTTCAGGTAGAGAAGGAGTGGCTCTCCCTGCTCGAGAAAACAGCTCGTGAAGCGCGGGCTGCTGGCCAACTCGAAAAAGCTGTGGATTCTCATCAGCTCACTTTCGAAATAAATGCCATTGCCATGGGAGCAAACTGGAGTTTCCGCCTTCTTCACGACAACACAGCATTCAGCAAAGCAAAGAACGCCATTCTAAGCCGGATCGATCAAGCGGCTCGTCCCGGGAAACGCAAAAGTAAAGGAGCGCGCCAATGAACCTGTCTCATTTTTTTCCGCTTTGTCTCGCCGGCGGCTTCCTGCTCGCCGCCGCCCATGCTAAAAACAGGCCCGGAAACGATTCCCGCGTCCTGATGGACCAGATGACCACCACGGAAGTCCGCGACGCCATCCAATCCGGCAAGACCACCGTCCTGCTTTTTAACGCCAGCACAGAGGCCTCCGGGCCTCATCTGGTTTTGGGGAAGCACACTTTCCGCGCGCGCTATCTCGGCGAACGCATCGCCCGCGAACTTGGCAACGCTCTGGTCGCCCCGGTGCTGCCCTTCGCGCCCACCGGCGAAGAGATGAAGTCTCCGGGCACCGTAAATCTTTTGCCGGAGACTTTCTCGCGCGTCAACGAAGAGGTCGCCGACAGCATGGTTCGCGCCGGCTTCCAATACATCATCTTGATGGGCGATCACGGCGGCAACCAGGCCCCGCTGAAAGACCTGGCTCCCAAGCTCGACGCGCGCTATCACTCGCAGGGGGTCCGCGTGTTCTTTTCCAGCGACGCCTACGCCAAGTCCGACCAGGAAATCGCGAAGTATCTCGACGACCACGGCTTTCCGCCCAGCCGTCACGGCGGCATTGCCGACACTTCCGAATTGTGGGCCGCCGGAGCGCAGTACGTTCGCCGCGACAAGATCGCAATGGGCGATCCCCTCGAGCGTCCCTATCCCGCGGGGCTCAGTCTCGGCCCCATCGGCGTCGAGGGCGACCCGCGCAAAAGTTCTCTCGCGCTCGGCAAAATGTTCATGGATTGGAAGGTCAAAAACGGCGTCGCCGAAATCCGTAAGCTCATCCACGACGCGCAGCCGGCCAAGTAGCGCATCCCGCCAGCGATAGAGGCGCCGCAAAGGTTGCTCGAAGGTTCTACGCGGTCGCCGAGCGCAGCGACCGCAGAGCGATCCCGCCTAAAATCAACACCGCCGCAAGTATCGCCGCCCAGAGCACAGCCGGATGACGCTCCGACCAGGGACGCTCGTCCGGACGCCCCGTGTACGCAAGGTTCGCCTCTTCAGCGCCCAGTTGCACTTGACCCGCACCCGCGTCCTTCTGGAACAGCTTGGCGTAGTCATACACGGGCGCTCCGAGTTTTTCATCGCCATAGTAGAGCTTGGGCTGCGCACCGGCCGCGGAATCGAAATAGATTCGCCTCTCGTATTGCTGCACGTGCGCGCCGGTGATTCTCAATGGCGCGTCATCTCCATTGTGGATGATTGCTCTCAAGCTTTTCTGGCTGGCTCCCTGAATATCAAGAGACGTCTGCTCCACGTCAATCTTCCGCCCGTTGCGCTGCATGTGGATGCGGCTGATCTCGCCGGACCCCAGCCACAGTCCCTTGTCGGCTTGCATTTCCGTCTCGCGCCGGAAATTCACCTGCCCCGGGTCAACCTCAAAAACTACCCTCTCCACCGGAACATTCGCCGGAACTGAGAACGTCAGGACCGTATCTTTTCCCTGCTGCGCTTGCTGCGGATCGCTGCTGATGGTTCGCCATACGGCCTTTTGCGGACGGGTTATCCCCGCAGTCCCGCCGCGCACGTCGGAGGGTTTCACGGAGTTGTCCACGGTGACCCGCAAGTATTTGTACGTCGTCGGCGGAATCTGCAGCGTGCTGTTGTGCCCCAATTTTTCATCCGACAGGTCGTAAAGAGTGGTGCTGCCGAGAACGGCCCAGTGTGTTCCGTGCGGGTTGTCCTGGCCTTCCACACGCGCGTGCGCGACAAAGTTTTTGGCCGTCAGCTTCAATGCAACGCGGTCGTACTCCGGCACGCCGGACATGTCCAGGAGAAATTGCGTTTTTCCTCCAACCGTGGCGGGTTGCAGCACCAGGAATTCCTTCTGCTCGGTTTCCGAGCTGCCCCATTCGATTTCCAATGTGTAGGGGATTTCCCTTTCAGCCGAATACAGCCGCAGATCCTGCAAATCTGCGCGGGCATGCTGCCACAGCGTTTCGTCCACGACCGCATAGTGCTGCCCGCTGGAATTCGCGGCCTGCACCGGCCGCTGGTATTGGAAATACGAAAGAGAAGGGCCTGTCGCCAAAACGGCCGCCAGGGCTGCCGGCAATCCCCAGGCCGCTCTCATGGCGATGTCCCCTCTGCGCGTTTCTCCGGGGAGCGCGAGGAAAGCTTCAGCCAGTCGCGCTGATAAATAAAGGAAATTGCCAAAAGGACCGCACCGAGGGCGATAAAACTCAAAATCCGGTATCCCTTTTCGAGGGCGGACACGTCGTAGACAAACACCTTCACGATCGTTACCGCTATCAGAACCAGCGACTGCCAGCGCACAAACGCCGACCTCTTCCAGAATCCGATGGCCATCAGCGCCGCGCCATAAACCAGCCAGATCGCGGAATAGCTGAAGTCGCGCGCAATGCGAAGCTGCGCATAATAGTTGACGTAGCCCGGCCGCGCGTCGGAGTGAGCCATCCACTGCCGGTCGAAATAGTCCGAGGCTTCCCAGGTCAGCGCGATCAACGCCAGCAAATTCAACGCAACCAGGGCCACATCCAGAAAAGGCTTCTCTCGCTCCGAAGCGTGCCGCTTGCCGAATCCCACAATTCCGCCCAGGACCGCAATGGCCACCGCATACGTGGCAAATCGCGCGTTGAACACCAGCGTTTCCGTGTGAAACCGGTCAAACATCAGGAGCCTGAGAATTCCCAGAACAAGGGCGCCGGCGGCCAGATACCGCAGAAAACCGGTCTGCATCCTCACGCTGATCCACAGCAGCGCCGCCGATTCGATCAGCCACCCGATGGTGATCCAGTGGGCGTCCAGCTTCAATGGGATGGCAATGGTAATGAATGCCATGGCGATGGCCACGTGCAGCAAGCTGAGGAATTGTGTGTCTTGGTTTGGAAAGCGCTGTTTGAACAAGCCGCTGATTCCCAGATACACCGCCGCCAACCCCAGCGCGTACCAGGTGAGCGTGACCGTCTGCCGCTGATACATTGCATAGAGCGCCAGGAAAAATGCTGCGGCGTTCAGCAGCGGGAGCAGAGTCAGCGTAATCGAAGGCCCGGGAAACCGCGTCGAACGCTCGTAGCGCGTCGCCAGCGGAATCGCGGCAAAGATGGCGGCAAACAACGCTGCAAAGAAAACCGTGAGCGCCCGCTGGTCTTTGGAATAATAGTCCCCGTACCAGCCGACATAGAGAAAGATTGTTCCCGCGAAACTCCCCCACAGCAGGCGCCGCCAGGGCTTGGCGGCAGCCATCGCCAGGATGGCGACGTCCAGCAGGCCGACGTAGGAAAACAGCACCACCTCGTGGTTCTGTCCCGTAGAAAGCAGCACAGGCGTGGCGAAGCCGCCAATCAGCGCAAATCCGGCCAGCAATTCCGCGTCCTGGCTTAGAGCAAGTGCAATCGTCGCCGCCGTCACGATCACCATCGCCACGAATGCCGCCGCCGATGGGATCAGGTGATAAACCTGAAAGGCTCCCCACAGCGACAGGTAAAGCGTACCAATGCCCACGGCTTTCAGCGAATAGGAAAACGCCTTATACCCGCGGCTGCGGAAACGCTCGCTCCAGATGAGCAGACCGATTCCCGCCAGCAAACCAATCGCGATCCGTCCGCCCGGACCAATCCAATTATTGTCAAACGCTAATTTAATGAAATAGGAAACTCCGACCAGGATGGCTACAATCCCGATGCGGTTCAGCCAGTACTGGCCTATCTTTTTTTCAAGATTGGCATCTCCCGCTTTGGAAGCCGCCGGTGTGCTCAAGCTGGGCGGACGGGAAGTTGGCGAAAGGGAAGGGCCCGAAACGGAAGGGGTTGGCCTGGAAGGTGCTCCCTGCGGAACCGCAGCAGGCTTCTGCGGTTGCGCCTCCGAAACCAACCCCGACATTTGCTCCAGCTTGTAAATCCGGCTGGTCAGCGCTCGGACCTGCGCTTTCAGCGCCTCGATCTCATCTTGGGGGT
This sequence comes from Candidatus Acidiferrales bacterium, assembly GCA_036390175.1. Classification (GTDB taxonomy): domain Bacteria; phylum Acidobacteriota; class Terriglobia; order Acidiferrales; family UBA7541; genus DASQHY01. The sequence goes on from DASWCG010000137.1 coordinate 14,454, forward strand.
TGCCCATGTGCGTACACTAACCCATCTGTTATCGCGGGGCAAAGATTTTACTTCGGCCGCAGTCTTGGCAACGACTGTCGCGCGCGCGCTTCAATTCGCGGTACAATCTGGCTCCGATCTTGAGCCAGCCGGGGGAATCATGAAAAAACTCATTGTTTTGGTGTTTGTGGCCGCTTCGACGGTGCTTCTTGCGGCAAACCCACGGCGCTCGGACCAGCCCGCCCATGCTGCTCCGCCTGTCGCCAACAAGATCCATACCGAAAACCACATTCACGGAGGCACTCTGGTGGATGACTATCGATGGCTGCGCGAAAAGTCCAATCCCGAAGTGGCCCAGTATCTCGAGACTGAAAACGCCTACACCGATGCCATCATGAAGCCCACCGAGCCTCTGCAGAAGAAGCTCTACGACGAGATGGTCAGCCACATCAAGGAAACGGACGTGAATGTCCCTTACAAGGACGGCGACTCCTTTTATTATTCGCGCGTCGAGGCGGGGAAACAGTATCCGATTTTCGCGCGAAAGAAAGCGAGCCTGGATGCTGCCGAGCAAATCACCCTGGATGTGAATGCGCTTGCCCAGGGCGAGAAGTTCATGGCCTTGGGGGCCTACGATGTCAGTGAAGACGGCAACCTGCTTGCCTATTCCACCGACAACACCGGCTTCCGGCAGTATCGCTTGCACGTGCGCGACCTGCGCAGCGGCAAAGACCTTCCCGATACGGCGGAAAAGACCGGGTCCATCGTCTGGGCCAGCGACAATCAAACTATTTTCTATACCGTGGAAGACCCAGCCAAGCGCCACTATCGGCTCTACCGCCACAAGCTCGGAACCGACAGCAAGAATGACGATCTGGTTTACGAGGAAAAAGACGAGCGCTTTAATATCGGCGCCGAAAAGTCCCGCAGCCGCAAATACATTTTGCTGGCTTCGGCGAGCCATACCACGTCGGAGTTCCGCTATCTGGATGCGGGAAATCCGGCGGGAGAGTGGAAGCTGATTGCGCCGCGCGAACAGGATGTCGAGTATTACGCCGACCATCTGGGCGACAGCTTTTACATCCGCACGAACGACAAAGGCCGCACGTTCCGGCTGGTCGCTGCCCCGGTCAGCGACCCGGGCAAGAAGAATTGGAAAGAAATTGTTCCCGTACGCGCCGATGTGATGCTCTCCGACTTCGAGCCATTTCAGGACTTCTATGTCCTGGTGGAGCGCGAGAACGGACTGCCGCAGCTCACCATCGTGGACCTGGCCAGCGGCGCGAAGCAGCGCATCGCTTACCCGGAACCAATCTATACCGCTTCTCCGCAGGTCAACCGGGAGTTCAAAACGAAATTCTTCCGCTACAGCTACCAGTCGCTGATCACTCCGAGTTCGGTCTTCGACTACGACGTGGAAAAGCACACTTCCACGCTGCTCAAGCAGACCGAAGTTCCCGGCGGATACGATCCTTCGAAGTACAAATCCGAAAGAGTCTGGGCCACCGCGAAAGACGGCACCCGGATTCCCATCTCTGTCGTTTACCGCAAAGATTTGAAGAAAGAGGACGGATCGAATCCGTTGTATGTCTCCGGATACGGCTCGTACGGGTTTTCTCTGCCGGTGACGTTCAGCGGCAATCGCCTCAGCCTGCTCGACCGCGGGGTGGTCATGGCCTACGTGCACATTCGCGGCGGCGGAGAAATGGGCAAGCCCTGGCATGATGCCGGGCGCATGATGAACAAGATGAACACCTTCACCGATTTCATCGCCTGCGCCGAATATCTGGCCGCAAACAAATACGGAGCGCGCGACCGCATCGCCATCGAAGGCGGCTCTGCGGGCGGATTGCTGATGGGCGCGGTCACCAACCTGCGTCCGGACTTGTTCAAGGTTGTGCTCAGCCACGTTCCGTTCGTGGACGTGATGAACACCATGCTCGATGCTTCGCTTCCGCTTACCGTTCCCGAGTATGAAGAGTGGGGAAACCCCCATGAGAAGCCCGCGTATGACTACATGCTGAAATACTCGCCCTATGACAACCTGAAGAAAGGCGCGTATCCGGCAATCCTGGTGAAGACTTCGTTCAACGACAGCCAGGTGATGTATTGGGAGCCGGCAAAGTACGTGGCCAAGCTGCGCACGCTCAAGACCGACAACAACGTTTTAATTCTGAAAACCAATATGGCGGCAGGGCACGGCGGGTCGTCGGGGCGGTATGACCGGTTCAAGGAAGTTGCGTTCGATTATGCGTTCCTGCTGACACAATTGGGAGTGGAGAAATAAAGGCATCGAAAAAATATTCAGACGATTGCTCCGGGCGGAATGGAAGAAGCGCCAGGCGCCCTGACCAAGGATTCGTTGCGGATTTGGATGCGGCGCTGTCTTTGAACGAAAGCAACAAGAAGCGAGATGGACCGCGCGCGCTGTTGGTAAAAGTAAAGGCCAAGCCCGCAGAGAGCCAAAGCACATCGCTGCCATGCAGCTTTGGAGCGGGCTTGCTCGGAGACATTACTTCCAATTCTCCCTCGGCGAGGACGACGAGCAAGCGATCGAGCGGGGACGCGGAATCGCTGTGGCTGGAACCGCCGTCAAGAGTCGCGAGGTCGGCGCGGACTTCCTCGGTTTCAAACCATCCCCTCGCCTTATAACCGATCGGGCCTATTCCCGGTCTATCCTTCACGTCCAGTTTGGTGTCGCAGTCGCCGAGCGGGCCTTCGACAATTTTCTCGCAGAGGTTGCGGACAGCGCCCTGGGGACGGAGCAGCGCGATGGTGACGTTGTGGAAAGATACGTCCGATAAATTCCTGGCGACATGGGAAAAACCGCCGCGCGCGAAACGCACATCGCCATCTTTCAATTGCACGTGGATTTCCGGCTTGTCGAGGACGGCATTGAGAACGTCGGCGGGGCCGATGGCCACGTAGGCGTAATCCTCGTCGTGACGGTGCAGCAGAGTGGACTCGCGCGCAGGAACGATGACGTTGTACGCGCGCACGTAGCTGTTCTCGAGGACGAGGTGATGGTGCTGTTCGCCGGGGGCATGGCCGCGCGCGAGCGGCACGGAGCCATCGGCGAGCGGCGTGGGGGCCTGGGCGCCGAGTGCGCCGCAAAACAAGAAAAAGAAAAGCAAACGCATCGGTTTCCCGGCGGTGAATTTTATTCGAGCGCGGAAGCAGCTCATTTCAGTCACCGTTTTGCCCGACAGCTTGCGCGGAAACCGGGACGCCGGCGGACGGCTGCTGCATCCAGCGCTGCAGCGCGTGCATATCCGCAGCCACGGTCTGCGAAGCGGCGAAGAGCACCGCGGCGAGAAGCAGGCTGCAAGCCGGCATCAGGTACATGGCGCTGTGCAATCCGGCGGCGCGAAACGGTTCCGCCATGGCAGTGGCTCCGGCGGCGAGCATGGCGCGCCGGGCGAGGAAGTCGCTCAGCCGCCCGGTGAGCACCGGCCCGAAACTGCCGCCCAGCAAATACATCGCGCAGAAATACAGGGCCATGGCTGTGGCGCGCAGATTGGGCTCGATGACGTCCTGAACGGCGGCATACACTCCGGAGTAGTACACGAACTGCAGCATCCAGCCCGTCCCCAGCAACGCCATGAACGGGACGAGATCGCCCGCCGACCGGCGCAGCGCCAGGTACATGCAGGGCGCGGCGAGAAAGAGCGCCGCTGCGGAAACCAACAGACGCCCGTTCGGCCGGGCCCGGCGCATGCGATCGGCGGCCCATCCGCCAAGCAACAGGCCGGGTACGCCCACGGCGCCCAGGACGACCGCGGCGATGGCCGCGGACGTTCGCAAGCTAAGGGCGTGATAGCGGCTGAGAAATGCGGGAAGGAACGTAGCCATGGCGTAGGCCATGAAGTTGGAGACGGCGCCGGAAGCGATGATCCACAACATCGTGGGAATACGCAGCACGTTCCAGTAAGGGGAAGAATGCCGGGGCTGTTGCGGCATGGGCGACGACTCGGCGGCGCCGCGCTGCGGCTCGGGAATCAGCAACGCCAGCGCGGCGAGAAGCAGGCCCGGAACGCACGCGACGAAGAATGGGAAACGCCAGCCATACGAAGCGGCGAGCCGGCCGCTGACCAGGTTGGAAAAAAAGATTCCCAGCGGGAGGCCCAGCATGAAGATGGAAAGGGCGCGCGCGCGCCGCGCGGCGGGATAGAAATCGCCGATCAACGAATTCGAAGCGGGAGCGCAACTTGCTTCACCGATGCCCACGCCCAGACGCGCCACGAAGAGCGCCGCGAAGTTCCACGCAATGCCCGTGGCCGCGGTCAGCAGGCTCCACAGAGCGACCCCGAGGCTGAGAATCCGCGTGCGGTTCCAGCGATCCGACAGGCGGCCCAGCGGCACTCCCACGACGGCGTAGAGCAGAGTGAAGGCCGTGGCCAGCCAGCCGATTCGCGCGTCGTTGAGATGCCATTCCTTGCGGATCGGTTCGACGACGGGGCCGAGCATGTTGCGGTCGAAAAAATTCATCATATTGATGGCGAAAAGAATGGTGAGAGCGAATCCAGCGCTGCGTTTGTGGTTCTCCATGGATGCTCCCGGCATGACGCCGGGGAGTGTATCAGGGTTTTGTGGGTTGTGGCCCGTGGTCCGTGGCGGATGAGCCCTGGCCTGCGGCCGTGACTCGAGGCTGATGACCCGGGATAACCTGGCGACTGGTGTTCTGACACAAACAGACCCCCTCCCCCTACCCTTTTTTTGTAAGAGTGTGAAAACAGGGGACTTTAAGTCCTTTGTTTTTGCAAGAGTGTGATTCTAAATGGTTTGCAGACGCGTTTTTCGATAAGAGTGTGAATCTAAAGGAATTAGAGCAGAAAAGCCGAGAGTTGACAGCCGAAAGTTGAAAGCGAGCGGTTGAAGGC
>DASWCG010000138.1:0-2937 GCA_036390175.1 Candidatus Acidiferrales bacterium
CCAGACCGGCAAAGCAGACCGCTGGCTGCACGTCCGCGTCGTCTGCAAAGATGCCAACGGTGAGACGGTGCGCGTCAACGTGCCGCTCGAGCTGGCCATCAAGATCCTTCCCACCATCAACCACAGCCACCTGCACGGCGGTCGCGTACAGATTCGCGATGGTCAGATAAACGATGTGGACCTGCGCGCCCTGCTGGATGCCGTCCGCAGCGCGAAAGACGGCGAGTTCGTTACCGTGCAGAGCCGCGAGAACGATGTCCGCGTCGCCAAGCAAGGCGGCTACTTGGTGGTGCACGTGCGCGACCACAAAGGAGACGGCCGACAACGCGTGGAAGTCCGCGTGCCGATGACCGTGGTCAACGCACTGCTCTCCGGCGGCAAGGATGAGCTGGACCTGGTGGCCGCCTTGCAGGCGCTTGGCGACCATCCGGACACGGAACTCGTCACCGTGGAGGACGGAGAAAATACGGTGCGCATCTGGCTCGACTCGAAGAATACGGCGGACTAGTTTCTCCGCTTCCTGGATTCGGAGGAGATCATGATTCTTGGGAAGGTCGCTTTCGGATTTGGCGGCATGCTCTTGCTGGCGGGGGCTTATACGTTTCACGAGGGAGTGATCCGCGTGAGCGTGGACGAGGACCGGCAGAACGGGGACCACATTCACGTGGTTGTACCCGAAGTGATTGTCCCGGTGGCGATGCGCTTTGTTCCCGCGCATGACCTGGACCGCGCCGTGCGGGAAGCGAGGCCGTACATGCCCATGCTGGAAGCGCTCAGCAAGGAATTGTCACGCTTGCCGGACTTCGAGCTGGTGAGCGTGGACAGCCCCGAAGATCACGTGCGGATTCGCACCGAAGGCCGCCGCCTGATGATTGACGTGCGTGAACCGGGAGAGGCAGTGCACATCTCGTGTCCCCTGGCGACGCTGCGACATCTCGCGGAGAATTTGCGGGCGCGCAAGCCAATCGTGTAGCTCAAATAGGTGTTAGACGGTGCTCTTGGTCGGGATAAAATAGACCTCTTCCTTCATCGCCTCCTTCTCCCAGCCGTGACGACGCAGGATTCCTTTGCCGTGCTCGATCATTTCAGGGTGTCCACAGAGATAGGCCGTGGTGTTGCTGCCGTTGAGATCCCACAGGTCCGTATATTTTCGGATGATGTCGTCCACGCGCCCTGTTTCGCCCTTCCAATCGGCGTCCTCCCAGGGGCGGCTGATGGTCGCAACATAGGTCAGCCACGGAACTTCTTCGGCGTACTTCTGCAACTCGCTGCGGTAGCCAAATTCCCAGGAGCGGCTCGCCCCGCTAACTAGAAAAAGCCTGTGCTCGCCGTGAGAGATTCCCTCCTTCCAGTCTTTGTAAAGCGTTCGAATAAAGCTGACAAACGGAGCAACACCGGTCACCGTGCAAAGCAAAAGGTGCTGTTTCCGGGCACTCTGGATGTCGAGTGTGAAGCGGCCTTTGGCTGACTTTCGGACCGAGAGGGAATCGCCGGGGTGCAGTCGATAGAGCAAGGGGGTCAGATCGCCGTCCGGCACCAGTTCAATGAAGAACTCCAGTTCGGGCTCATAGGGCGACGACACGATCGAGTAAGGGCGCTCGATCCTCCCCTTGGAAGTTTCCACCCCGAGCGTGGCGTACTGGCCGGCGGCGAATCGAAACTCCCCGCCGGGGTCCACGCGGATCATCCAGAGGTCGGCGGAGAAATCCACGCGCTTGGTGATCTGTCCACGAAAGAATTTGTCGGGCGGCAGAGTCAGCTCAAGCCTCCAGCGAAGCCTACCAATCCGATCCCTGGGCCCCCGCCATTTTCTGCAGGTCAAACGAGGTGCGAAGCGTGGCGAGGCCCGACTCGCACACGAACTCGACGCTTTTCTCCTGCGCGTTGATGGCCGGCTGACCGAAGGCATCTTTCTTGGCGAACAAGAACACAACCGCCAAAATGGATTGCGAATCGTCGGGCTTGGCCCCTTGCTTGCGCTGAATGACGACGCGCGCGGGCGCGAGCTTGATTTTTTCTTTCTTGAGCATCAAATATGTCTTGGCCTGCAGATCTTTTTCCTCCACCTTGAGAAACGGCGTCATATCCTGGCCGCTAACCGAGACTTGATACTCGGCCGGCTCTTCCGCCAGAGCCTTGTCCGCGTCGTCTTCCTTCATCGAGCCGCGCAGCACATACGAACGCGCCACTGCCTCGCGCATGGTTTTCGCGGAGCTCCAGCGGATCAGGAAATCGGCTTCACTGATTTGCGGTCCGCCCATGCCGCCTGCGTTGCCTGAGCCAGCGCCGTATCCTCCCGCCCCTCCTCCCCCTGGTCCGCCGTACATGCCGCCGCCTCCGCCGCCCGATGGAGCCGGAGCGCTGCCGCCTTGTGGCGGCTGCGCCGCAACATCTCCGCCTCCGCCGGGCTTGCGCCAGTTGGCATCCACGTGCGCGGTTTTCACCCACGGCGAATCCATCAAAATCTTCCGGACGTCTTTTTCCTCCCACTGTTTGTAGGGCTTGTCTTTCCAGACATCGCCCGCATAGGCGAGCGCCACAAACAGAAGACAGGTCAACAAGCCCAGAATGCGTTTCGACATCGGACCCTCCTTCAGTGCCGAGGCGCGCGAACGCCACTTCCTATTTAGATGCGTCAAAACTCATTCTTAACAGTTTCCGGGGAGAGGCGCAATCGCAGAAATGAACTGGCAGAGGGCACTCCTGAATCCGGTCAGAAGTTCTTACTTGGGGGATCTAACGTACGCCACGCCGCACCGAAATAGTTTTTCCTCCGTCAACTCCTGGACAAAGACGATTCGTGCAGGGACAAAAATACTTTGCGCGCCGGGTGAGTACGGGACGGCTACTTCGATCGTGGTCGCCTCGCGGTAACGCTTGCGGCTCTTGAAACGAAGCCCTCCTCGCGACATGTCTTCACAGACAGCAATGTCGTCC
>DASWCG010000139.1:0-8232 GCA_036390175.1 Candidatus Acidiferrales bacterium
CGCCGATCCGAGCCTGCGATGGTTCCGGCAAAACGCGCTGGGCCTGGATGTCTCCATCGAAGATATCTCCGAGGAGGTGGCGGCCCTGGCCCTGCAAGGGCCGACTTCGGGAGGCGTGCTTCATAAAGTGGCCGAGGCGGACACCGCCAACCTGAAATATTTCCGGATGACGCGGGGGAAAATCGCGGGCGTTCCGGTGGACATTTCGCGCACGGGGTATACCGGCGACCTCGGATTCGAAATTTGGATTCCCTGGAAGGCTGCTCTGAAGGTGTGGGACGCGCTGATGACCGGCGGCAAAGCGTTTGATATCCATCCCGCGGGGATGATTGCGCTGGACATCGCGCGGATCGAGGCAGGACTGCTATTGATCGAGGTGGACTATTTTTCGAGCAAGAAGGCGCTGATCGAATCCCAGAAATATTCGCCGTACGAAATCGGGCTGGGACGAATGGTGGACTTGAAGAAAGACCACTTCGTGGGACACTCCGCATTGATCGAAGAGCAGAAGAGAGGCGTCCCCCGCGCGCTCGTGGGGCTGGAGCTGAGCTGGGACGAACTCGAAGAGCATTACGACGCGATCGGTATGCCGCCGCAGGTGCCTTCGATAGCGTCGCGCGTGGCAGTGCCGGTCTATCGCGGGAACAAGCAGGCGGGCAAAGCAACGTCCACAACGTGGTCGCCCACGCTGAAAAAGATGATTGCGCTCGCCAGCGTCGCGCGCGAATGCTCGGCTCTGGGAACAAGGCTTCAGATGGAACTGACGGTCGAGGCGGTACGGCGAACGGTGACGGCGACGGTGGTGGCGCTTCCGTTCTTCAATCCGCCGAGGAAAACCGCCGTGCCGGTGATCTGAGCTGGATGCGCACGAGATTCCCCCGATTGCCCCAGGAATGCAATCGCGTCATTCGACGAGGCGGTTGTATTTCTTCAGGACGGCGCGAAGACGGTCGTGGGGCAGAGCGATGACGCGGTGGTTCTCGATGCCGGTCATGGTTTCGGCGGCGACCATGGCGTTCACGACGGCCTCTTCGGTGGCCTGCACCGTCGCGGTGAAGAGCGGGTCCATTCGATCGTTGGGCAACATCGTCAGGGAGATCGTTCCCGTCGCTTTCGCCGCGCCGGGATTGGCCATGGAGAAAGCGATGAAAATGTCTCCGGAGCCGTTGCCCGAGGTGCTTCCATCGCGCCCGAGGCCAAGCGCCACGCGGCGCGCCAGACGCTTCAACTGATGGGCGACCAGCGGCGCATCGGTGGCCACCACTACGATAATTGAACCACGCTCCTTCTCGCCAGACTTCGCCGAGGCGTACGCAGGGTCATCGGGAATCTCCAGGCCCACGGGAACCCCGGCGATGCGGAGATTGCTCCGGCTGCCATAGTTGCACTGTACAAGCACGCCCACCGTGTATCCGCCGTTTTCGCTGCCGAGCCGCCTTGAAGAAGTTCCGATGCCGCCTTTGAATCCGTTGCAGATCATGCCTGTCCCGCCGCCGACGTTTCCTTCCACGACGGGACCCGTCACGGCCGAATCGATCGCGTGAAGGGCATCTTCCTTTTTCACGTGGAAGCCGTTGATATCGTTGAGCCAGCCGTCCCATGTCTCTGCGACGACCGGAAGCGCCCACCAAATTGTGGTTGGGTCGGGCTGCTTGTGAGCGACTCGCCAGGCGATCACGGCATCGCGCACGACGCCGACGCTGTGCGTGTTGGTGATCATCACGGGCCCGTTGAGGAACCCCGACTCTTCGACCCAGGTTGTGCCGGTCATTTCTCCGTTGCCGTTGAGCGACCACCAGCCCGCGAAAACGGGATCCATCATGTCCTTTCCGCGCGGGAGAATCGCGGTGACGCCCGTGCGGACAGGGCCATTGCCGACCTGGAGCTTTCCCTCGCCTGAAATCAACGTGGTATGGCCGACCACTACTCCCGCGACATCGGTGATGGCATTGAGCGGGCCGGGGGCGCCGTCAAACGGCACGCCGAGATCGCGCGCGCGCGGTTTCTTCGCGGCGGAATTTTGCGCGTGGGCGGCGTTGCAAAAGTTCACGACGGTTAGACAAAATGCTATGGGAATGAGGCGGTTCATGTCATCTCCGGTTTCTGCAGGGGCGCCGCGCTGCAGTTTAGCAAATCCGCGCGAATTGCCTGGAGAACAATTTTGCGATGCGGCGGTGAACCGGCGGGGGCCGAAGACGCGGTGAAATTGTGATACTCTGGCGCGCTTCCTCACGAGAAAAGCGCCGGGCGCAGCGGGTTGCAAGGACTGCACGGCGCCGCCGGAGTTGCGTTGAACACCGAGCCGAAGACAACCCTGGTGCGGGCGATAGGGCGCTGGAGCCTGACCGCGCTCATGGTGAACACGGTAATCGGGGCGAGCATCTTCGGCACGCCTTCACTGATCGCGGCACGATTGGGAAGCTATAGTCCCTTGGCGTATCTCATCGCCGGCGCGGGGATCGCCGTGATTGCCGCGTGCATGAGCGAAGTGGCCTCCCAGTTTTCGGAGACCGGCGGGCCATATCTTTATTCGCGAGCGGCGTTCGGGCAATTCGTGGGAATTCAAATCGGCTGGCTGACCTGGCTCTCGCGAATCGGAGCGACCTCGGCCGCGGCCAATCTCTTTATCATCTACCTCAGCCAGTTCTTTCCCGGAGCGACGGGACGAGCGGCGCGAATGCTGGTCATGACGGCGTTGATCGGCGTGCTGGCGATTGTGAATATCCGAGGTGTGGCGGCAGGAAATTGGCTGAGTAACGCCTTTACGCTGACGAAATTGCTCATGCTGTTCCTGTTTATCGCAGCGGGGTTTGCAGCGCTCGCGTGGAAACCATCGGTTCGCGTGATTCCGCCGACACCGACCACAGCCATGACAGACTGGTTTGACGCGGTGCTGTTGCTGGTCTATGGCTATGGGGGCTTCGAAGCCGCGCTCTTCGTCACGGGAGAGTTGCGGAATCCCCGCAAGGATGCTCCCTTTGCATTACTCACAGCGCTGACTTCGGTCGCGCTGATCTACACCGCGATTCAGTTCGTGGTAATTCACACGCTGCCAAACGCTGCGGCGACGGGAAGGCCGATTGCTGACTCTACGAGGCAGTTCCTAGGACCAGTCGGCGGCGCTTTGATCGCCGGGGGGATCGTTGTGTCTCTCTACGGCTACCTGAGCGCGAACATGCTGCACACCCCGCGGCTCACGTTCGCCTTGGGGGAGCGCGGAGATTTTCCTTCCGCCTTCGCGGCGATTCACAGGCGATTTCAGACTCCATATTTTTCGATACTCGTCTTCGCTGTGATTTCACTGGCGTTCTCGGTGGGCGGAAATTTTCGTTGGAACGCGACGGTGTCCGCGGTGGCGCGGCTGTTTACTTATGGCGCGACCGCCCTGGCGCTGCCGGTGATGCGAAGGAAGCGACCCGAGGCGGACGCGTTCCGATTGCCGGCAGGAATGATGTTCACCGTGCTGGGGCTTCTGTTCACGGGGGTTCTCGTGACGCGGATGAGCAGAAGCGAATTGATCGTCGTTGTGGCTACATTCCTCCTGGCATTGCTCAACTGGCTATGGGCCCGCCGGCGACCGGCCGAAGCGAAATAGCAACTGCAGCGGGCGCAAATTCCAACAAATCAAAAAATTGGCTAGGGCCGGACGTCGTTTCCCTCCGTGGGTTTCGCGGCTTCGGTAGGCTTGGCGTCTTCGAGGCCTGCGAGCAGCGGCTTCCAATCGAACCATCCCGGCTTGCCGCGAATCCATTTTTCGAACCAGTTGTACTCCGCGACCATTTTCACCATCTGGTAGCGCGGCTCGGTGAGGCCATGGGGCATGCGGGGGTAGACAATGTATTCGACCGGGACGCCGAGTTTTTTGAGGGCCATGAAGAGCTCGTCGCTCTGCGGCTTGGGGACGCGCTGGTCCGCTTCTCCCACGTGGATGAGCGTGGGCGTCTTGGCGTTTTTGATGTAGCGCAGCGGGGAGACTTCGACGTAGTGATCCCAATTTTCCCACGGCTTTCCTTTGAAATAGAACTCGCGATTCTGCTGGATGTCGGTTTGCGCGTACATGGAAATCCAGTCCACAGCGCCCGCGCCCGTGGAGATGGCCTTGAAGCGGTCGGAGTGCGTGAGCGTCCAGTCTGACCAATGGCCGCCGGCGCTCCAGCCCATCATGCCGAGCTTCGCGGGATCGGCGATGCCGCGGGCGATGAGCGCGTCCACGCCGGTGATGATGTCGTCGTAGCCCTGGCGGAAGTAGTCGCCGGCGATTTGCATGCGGAACTTCTCGCCGTAGTTGCTGGAGCCGCGATAGTTGGGCTGGAAAACAGCGTAGCCGCCCGCGGCAAAAATGTGGACGTAGCTGCCCCAGTTGCCGGAGAAGCGATTCTCTTCACCGCCGGCCGGACCGCCATGAACCTGAACAATCAGCGGATAGCGCTTCCCTTTTTCGTAGCCGAGAGGATAGATGAGCAGTCCCTCAACCGTTTGGCCGTCGGTGCTTTTCCAATGAAACGTTTCATACTCGCCCAGGGAAAGATTTTCCGCCTGCGGATTGGCGCGCGAAACGCGAGCCCAGCGGGAACGGTCGCCGACCGTTTCCGGCGCCGCTATAAAATAATCGGAAGGCTCCGAAGGGGACGTAAACGCAAGGAGGAAAAGACCGGTGTCTTCGTCGAACCCCGGGCCGCCCACGGCGCCTCGTTCGCGGGTCAATTGGGCGAGTTTTCCGGACGCGATGGAAACAGCGAAGAGATGGGCATCCACGCCGAGGCCTTCGAAGAAGTAGAGGGTCTGCGAATCCTGTCCCCAGGAAATCTGATTGGCGCTGTGATCCCAGTCGGGAAGCAGTTTGCGAGGGGCGCCGCCCGCCGTGGAGGCGACGTAGATTTTTTCATTGCGCAGGTAGGCGAAGTCGTCGGGAGCGGCGAACGCCAGCCACTTGCCGTCGGGGGAAAACCGCGGCATGCCTTCGGCGACGCGATTGTTGGTGATGCGGCGAACGTCGCCGGAAGAAAGAGTGAGCAGATAAATCTCCGAATCGTCCTGATCGGTGCGGTTGGCGTGGCGATTGGTGGAAGCGCCGCGGAACGCCAGCAGCGAGGAATCCCGCGAGAGGGTGAACTGCGCCACACTGTAGTCGCTCCCGGAGGTCCAGCGCTTTTCATTTTTCTCGGGCCGTTCGCCGTTTTCGGCGACCGGGACGGACCACAAATGCAGCGGCGGGCGATCGGGGTCCATAATCTTCACGTCGAATTTTTTCTCGATGCGTTTTTCGTCGTCTTTGTCCACGCGGTCGGGCGCGGTGAAGAAGATGCGGGTGCTGTCGCCGGTCCAGGCCCACTCGGCGACCGGCGTGGCATGTTTGGTGAGCGCCACGGGCGGAGCGTCGCTATCCACGCGAGCGAGCCAGACCTGGCGCTCTTCGGGTTTGCCGGCGGAGAACGCCACCCATTTGGCGTCGCGGCTGAACGCAAAGCTATTGACGCCGTCCTTGACGTCGCTGATCCTGCGAGCTTCGCCGCCGTCAATGCGCATCAAATACAGCTGGTTGATGGGCGTCGCGGCTGTGCTCTCGCGGTCGGAGAGAAAGCCGATGGTGCGGCTGTCGCGCGCCCATTGCGGCTGCGTTTCGTTTTTTTCTTTCGTAAAGGTCAATTGCCGCGGGGGCGCGGAACCGTCCGATGGGGCCACGAAGAGGTCGGTGAAATTCTTTCCCGCTTTCCACTGGGGAATCGAGACGGTATAGACGACAAATTTTCCGTCCGGAGAGATTTTTCCGGCGCCAACAGCGCGCATTTCGATGACGTCCTGGAACGTCATGGGACGTTTGGCGGGCGCCTGCGCTTGAGTTGTGAGGGCGGCACAAAGAAGCGCGAAAAGGATAAGCGCGCTGGAAGACAAGCGGCGGCGAAAGTCGCGACCGTTCGAGAAGTGCTTCATGGGATGTTCCTCCGTGGGCGCGGAGAGTGTAGCCAGAAGCCGCGGGCTGCGCAAGCCATGGGGAGTGACCTGTGACGCGTGATTGTGGGCTCGTGAGTGGTGGGTGGGCCATACATAGGCTCGGAAGAGTATTCGGATGTCAACACTTCTCTGCCGGGCGCCGTCAAGGTGTGGATTTTCCGTCCGTGCTTGGCAGTGAAGCCGGCAAGTGGCATGATGCTGCTCACCTGCTCGCAAGTAAATCTTGGCTCTCAATGCGGGGGGATGCGTGCTGCTGAGAATATTGTGGAGAAGCGTGCTGCTGGCGGCGGCCCTGTGGTGCGGTGTGCATTCGGCACGGGGGCAAAGCGCGACCTCCGCCCCATGTCACGATTCCGACGTAGTCCTGCGAGGGGGAAAGATTGTCACGATGGATTCCGCGCGGCGGACCGTGAGCGCGCTCGCGGTCCGCGAAGGGCGGATTCAGCTCGCGGGATCGGACTCTGAAATTGCGGCCTGCATCACTCCGCGCACACAGGTGGTCGAGCTGCACGGACAGACGGTGCTGCCGGGATTGATCGACGTGCACACGCACGCGCTGGAATGGGCCAGCAATCTATTGAGAAACGAAATCGATCCGGGCTACCCGGAGGTACACTCCATCGCAGAAATCGTTACGGCCGTTGGCCAAAAGGCGGCTGGCTCCGCTCGTGGGAAATGGCTGCGGGGAGCGGGTTGGGACGATTCAAAACTTGCGGAACACCGTTACCTTACGAGGGCCGACCTGGATCCGGTGTCGCCAGACAAGCCGGTCTGGCTTGTTCATGTGAGCGGGCATCTGGGAGTTGCCAATAGCGCCGCGCTGAAACTGGCTGGGATCACTCGGAACACGCCCAATCCCTCCGGAGGCATCATCGAAAAAGACGCCTCGGGAGAGCCGACCGGCATCTTGAAAGACAATGCAATGGCCCTCCTGGCGCGAGTCCTTCCCGCGGATGCTCCCGACCTTAGAGTGCGAGCCGCCAAACTGGCTTCAGAAAAAGCGCTGGAAGCCGGCCTTACAACGATTCATGACAGCGCACAGACGGCGGAGTCCATGCGCGCTTATCAGACGGCACGCGGGCGAGGCTGGCTGAAGGTCCGCGTGCTGATGTCACCGCTGGTGGATTCTGTGGCGGATGCGGAGCGGCTTTCCCGCTGCGGCGTCTACACAGGCTTTGGAGACGACCATCTGCGGCTTGGCGCAGCGAAGTTTTTTGCGGATGGCGGCATGGGCGCGCGAACCATCGCGATCTATCCTCCTGCGGTTCAAGGCGAGCCGGACAACTTTGGATTGTTGATCTGGAAGAAGGAAGATCTGCAGAAGGCTTACCATAGTTTGGCCAGCGCGGGGTGGCAGATTACCACGCACGCCATCGGCGATCGGGCGATTGACGAGGTGCTCGACGCCTATCAAGCGGTGACGGAGGAGATCGGTCTGAGAGAGCCAAGATTTCGCATTGTGCATTGCGGCCTTTCGACGCCGGCGATTCAGAAGCGGCTTCGGGAGTTGCACGTCTTGGTAGACGGCGATCCTTCTTTCGTGTACTGGATCGGCAGTTGGTTCCACAAGTATGGAACCGAGCGGGAACGATGGTCGTACCCCGGGAAATCTTATTTTGACAATGGAATTATCGCAGGGCTTGGGTCGGATGTCCCGGTGACGCCCATCAGTCCGTGGTGGGGGATCTGGGCGGCGGTGGAGCGGCGGGAACTGATCTCGGGCGAGGTGTTGGCTCCTGAGGAACGCATTTCCGTGTTGCAGGCTCTCGAAATGGCTACGAGGAACGGCGCCTATATTGGTTTTGAAGAACAGAGTAAAGGCTCACTCGAGCAGGGCAAACTCGCGGACTTTATCGTGATTGACCGCGACATTTTGAGCGTGCCGCACGAGCAGCTCAAGGACATACAAGTGTTGAAGACGTTTGTGGGCGGCAGTCTTGTTTACGAGCGGGGCGTCGCGCACTAGTTGTGCCCGGCCAAGGAGTTCTGGGGGGAGACGATGCATCGAGCAAAGGGTTTTACGCGGTTTCTAGGCATCGCTGTTTTTGCAACGGGTCTGGCGCCGGCTTTGATCGCGCAGCAGACCGAAAAGCGCGCCATTACATTCGACGACCTGATTCACATGCAGCGAGTGAGGGGAGCCCAGGTGTCGCGCGATGGAAAGTGGGTGGCGTACACCCTGGCGGTCCCCAATATGGAGGCCAACCGGAATGAAAGCAATATTTGGATGGTTCCGACGGCCGGCGGGGCTCCCCTGCAACTGACGCGCGGCGGACATGA
>DASWCG010000140.1:0-5244 GCA_036390175.1 Candidatus Acidiferrales bacterium
CCCGGACGCGGCACGGCGCCTCCGCCAATCAACCCTGCGTCGCTGATGGTATGGTGCGGAGAACGATACGGCCGCGTGCCTACCAGGCCGCGGCTGTCTTCCAGCACGCCCGCCACGCTATGAATGCGCGTCGTCTCGATGGCTTCTTCAAGCGACATCGGCGGCAGGATCGTCGGGATGCGCTTCGCCAGCATGGTCTTCCCCGCGCCGGGCGGCCCGATAAACAAAATGTTATGCCCGCCGGCGCAGGCCACTTCCAGCGCGCGCTTGGCGGATTGCTGCCCGTGTACATCGCGTAAGTCTACGGAGTACTGCGCGGCCTCGGAAAGCATCTGCCGCGCATCCACTTTTACAGGGGTGAACGACTCCGGCGAATTCACCAGGTCTACTGCTTGCGGCAGCGACTTCACGGCAAACACGTCCACGCCTTCCACCACTGCCGCTTCTTTCGCATTCGCTTCCGGGACGGCAAGCGACTTCAACCCGAACTCCCGCGCCGCCAGCGCCGCTGACAGCGCCCCGCGCACCGAGCGCACGCTCCCGTCCAGCGACAGCTCCCCTAGGAACATCATCTTGTCCAGTTGTTTGCCAAAAAACTGGCCCTGGCAGCCCACCAGCCCCAGCGCCATCGACAGGTCGAATCCCGACCCTTCCTTGCGCACATCAGCGGGAGCCAGATTAATCGTCACTCCTTGCCCGTAGGGAAACTCGTACCCGCAATTTCGGAGCGCGCTCTTGATTCGTTCCCGGCTCTCTTTCACCGCGTTGTCGGGCAGCCCCACGACGTTGAAGTCCTGCATGCGCGCGGAGCCCACGTCCACCTCGACTTCAACGATGTAGGCGTCAATCCCGTACACCGCAGCGCTTTGGGCCTTGAAGAGCATGGTGGTCACACCTGTCCCCGCCAGAGTCGGGGTCAACGAGGGAAGCTACAATCTCCGCGCGCAGCATAAGTCAATCTTCTACGATACGCCAGCGATACTCTCGTCCCCTGCGATGGCTACCCGTGTTGTGTAGACGCGTGCGGTCATTTCCGCCACCCAGCATACGCCCTCCCCCGGTGTCATCCCGAACGCAGTGAGGGATCTGCTTTTTCTTCTCCTCGCCACTCCCGCTAGCCACACGGACGCCGGTCTGGTAGAACTGCCCTCTATAGGTGTCCAATGCCCAGAGTCGTCCCCAGCGAAGTCTGCCGTTTCATCGCCAGCATCTCTGTCATTGTCCTTCTCACCACACATTCCCCAGCCCTTGCGCAGCAAAAAACCGCCCCACCCTCGCCAAACTCACAAGCGCAACTCGAGGACCGCGTGAAGGAGCTAGAAACCCGCCTATCCGCAGCAGAACAAAAAGCCGCCAGCGCCACCATGGAGAAGGACTACATCACCCGCGTCCAGAAGCAGTACGAGACCTATTACGAGAAGGCCTTCAACACCCAAGTGACGACCCTCTCAATCATCGCCCTGTTCATAACGATCGTATTCGGCCTGGCTGCTAGGCTCGGTTTTGCCATTTTCGACCGCAACATCCAGCTCAAACTGACCGAGGCATCCACCCAGCTGCGAACCGAGTTCAACCAACAGCTACGCACAGAACTCGACGCTCTTCGGGCATCGAACGCCGCCCAGCTCAAGGAACTAGAAGCGGCCCTGACAAAACGAATCGGCGAGAAGGAACAGGATCTGAAGGCGAGATCGGACTACCAATACCAGCTTGCCCAAGGACTGGCTGCAGGTGCCGACGGGCGAAATTACGATGCCAGATCGCACTTCCGTTGGGCTCTGGCGACCTACAAGTCCAGCAAACACCGGCAACTGTTCGAAAAAGACGATGGAGCAGTAGCCGCACAAAACATCTTTGTTGCGCTCGAGCGGGAGGATAAAGCCAACTTCGAGAAGAACGCCAAGAAAGAACTCGCGGACAAGCTCTATAACGACCTCGAAGATGAGCTAGCCAAGGCAGCCCTCACACTCAGATGGCTCATACCCCTCCTGAACGAAAGAAAGTTGGCCCCGAGCCCGCCGGTCGCCGCAGAACCGAAAACTGGAGCGGTGGAACCAAACGACCGTCCGCCAGTGCCCACTCCGAAAGACGACAAATAATCATCCCCAGCGGCCCCCTGCGCCCAACGCAGATCGCCCGCACAAAACGCAGAGCCTTAACGCGTCCCGCACCCCGCGACACCGACAACTTCCCCTTGACGAGCCCACATTCCTCTGGTACAGTAGCTCTTGGGTACAATTGCGGCTAATTCCTGTCCTCGCCTGTGCCCATCTACCCCCCCAGCAATCTGCACAATTTTGGTGCAATATAAGTCCTTTAGATGCAACACTTCCGAGCCTCCTCGTATGTGTTGCAAATAAAGGACTTGCGCAATACTTAAGTCCCTTGGATGCAACACTTACAAAAAACATAGGGGTGGGGGGAGCGTTATTGTGCCGGCCAAGGCCCCAGGTGCCTCCGCTATTGCGCCGCAATCCAGGCCCTTTAGAATCAACCAGTTATGAATTGCAAATCTTGTAAGCCCTTTGTTTTGATATTCATGCAAAATGATGGGGGTGGGGGTGCACACACCCTCAGATTGCTCTCCCCTGGAGGGCCTCGATTTTCTATTTTCTATTTTCTATTTTCCATTTTCGATTTTCCAATTTCTATTTTCCGTCATTTCTTCTTGCCCGCCGGCGGACGGTCGTTTTCCAGCAGCGCGCTGATGGCGTTTACCAGTGCGGCGCCGCTCGCGCGCAACTCGCCGATGCGGTCTCGCGCCACCTGTTCGAGCAGCTTCTCTCCCCGCGGCAGCGGCATCACTAGGACGCGCCTGCGGTCGTCCCGGCTGCGGCTCCGGCGCACGTAACCATGGACCTCCAGCCTGTCGATCAGTTCCACCGCGCTGTGATGCTTCAGCGCCAGGCGCTCCGCCAGCGTGCGGATGGTCGCTTCCTCGCCCTCGGGGAGCCCGCGAAGCGCCAGCAATAGAAGATATTGCTGCGGCTCGAGGCCAGCCGCTCTCGCCGCGGAGTCTCCTTCGCGGACAAACTTGCGAATCAGGTATCGCAGTTCGGCCAGCGCCTGGTACTCGGCGGTGGTGATATCTTTCGCCATTTCGGCAGTATATCGTACTGCGATATATTCCGCCACTCGCACGCATACGGGTATTCATGGCAGCCTTCTGAAAAAGTCCTCTTGCTGTCATCCCGAGCGAAGCGAGGGATCTGCTTTTCGCGAAAGAACCGACATTACAGCGGCTTGCGGAAGGATTTCTGCGTTTTGTAATGCTCGTAGCCGTTGCGTTCGTAGAAATGGTGCGCGCGCTCGCGAATGACGTTCGAGCGGACCGACATGCTCTTGCAACCGTGTTTGCGCGCCCACTCTTCAGCGGCGGCCAGCAGTTGCGCGCCCGCTCCCAGGCTGCGCTGCCCTTCCGCGACAACCAGCCCGTTCACTTCGGCGCGAATCTCCACTTCGAGCAACGGCTGCTTGCTCACGTGCACCCAGCCGATCACCCCATCATCCCGCGAGTCTGCCACGAATACGGCATGCTGCGGGGCTGGCCTGATTCCCAGCAGCCTTTTGCGCGCCTGCGCGGCCGTGGCCGGATACCCGAGCTGGCCGGAAAGCACCGCGATCCGTGGCGCGTCCACGCTTTTCGCTCGCCGAATTTTCAGTTCTTTGTCCTGAGCAATGGGCGTCATTGTTTCAAGCTGCTTTCGTGCAGGTTTTTGAGCCCTGCCGCGATTAGAATGTTTTTTCGGAGTCGAGAAGGATTGTGACCGGGCCTTCATTCACCAACTCCACGGACATCATCGTTTGAAAAATCCCGGTCGCCACGATCACGCCGAGTTTGCGAAGCGCCTCGCAAAATTCTTCGTAGCGAGCTTTGGCTTGTTCCGGCGGCGCCGCGGAGATAAAGCTTGGCCGCCGCTGCCCGCGCGCATCGCCGTAAAGCGTGAACTGCGAAACGACCAGCGCGCTGCCTTTCACATCGAGCAGCGACCGATTCATCTTACCCTGCTCGTCCTCGAAGACGCGCAGGTTCGCGCACTTCTCCGCCAGCGATGCGGCGACAGTCGAATTGTCTTCGCGGCCGACGCCAAGCAGAATCATCAGCCCGGCGCCAACTTCGCCAGTCACGCGCCCTTCGACCATTACTTTCGCGCGGCTGACTCTCTGGAGGACCGCTCGCACTCCGATTTCCCTTTGCTTCTCTGCGATTTCTCAGCGTCTCTGCGTTATCTCTTTCTTGCTTTTCCGCGCCGTGGAAAAGGCAACGCCGTGAATCCGCGCGGTGATGGCTGGCACCTGGGACAAAAATAGCTGCTTCGCCCCGCTACGATGGCTCTTCGGATGGCCGTCTTGCAGCGATAGCAGTTTTTCCCCTCGCGCCCATACACCCGATGGTGCCGCTGATATTCTCCCGGCTCGCCTTCCGCGTCAAGAAAATCGGAAATCGAAGACCCGCGCAGTACAATCGCTTTCCGCAAAATGTCTTGCAGGACGCGGCGCAATGTCTCTGCTGGTTTCCTGTTCAACTTGGTCCCTAGTCGCGCTGGATGGACCCTGGCTCGCCATAGACTCTCATCCGCATAAATATTTCCGACACCGCGCAACACGCTCTGGTCCAGCAGCAGGGCCTTAATCCGCGCGCGCCGCCCGCAAATCCTGCTCGCGAATTCCTCCTTGCTCACTTCCAGCGGATCAGCGCCGAATCCGGTCAGCTCTTCGGCAAGCAAATCTTTCGTCAGGTAGGCGATGCGGCCAAAACGCCGCGCATCCGTGTAACGCAGTTCGCGCCCGTCATCCAAAAGCATGCAGACGTGAGTGTGTTTTTCCAGAGGCTGCCCCGCCGGACTTGGCGCGATCTGGCCGGTCATCCCCAGATGCACGAGCAGCGAAGCCGGCGCTGCGTCTCCATTTGCGTCAATGCGCGATTCTCCATTCAGCGCCGACAGCCGCAGCAGCATGAACTTACCGTACCGTTCGACCGCTTCGATCTGGCGGCCCGGCAAGTTTTGTTCCAGCGCGGCAGGGTCGTCGATAAAGTCCGTTTTACCCAGCGTGACAGAAAGAATCCGCCGTCCGAGAATCGCTTGCCGCAATCCTCGCGCTACCGTTTCGACTTCTGGAAGTTCCGGCATCAGAGAACCGAGCCCTCAAAATAACACACCGCTGCAACCAATTCTCCTCGCACAACAAACAGATTTCACCTGGTTCAGCGCCAGTCACTTCTTGTGATAATTCGGATACGGC
>DASWCG010000141.1:0-7980 GCA_036390175.1 Candidatus Acidiferrales bacterium
AAGGCGGTTACCAGGATGACCGGGATGGTCGGGTCGGCTTGCTTCGATTCGCGAAGAACCTCGATCCCCGACCGCCCGGGAAGCTTCAAATCCGTGAGGATGAGCAGATAGCGGCGCGCGCGGATTTTGCTGACTGCGGAATTTCCGTCCGGGGCTTCATCCACGGAGTACCCTGCGCGTTCCAGCGCCGTCCGCAGCATCGCGCGCAGCTCCGCCTTGTCTTCAACCAGGAGCAAAGGTTCCATCGTTTCTCTTTCTACCACGGAAAAAGGGATCCTGCCGGCGGGAAGGGGAAACGTGTGCGGAGTTGGCTATCGGGCGCAGCGATTCGGCGCCGAGCCAACGGAAAAGTCAAACGCGCAAGTCAGCGTTGCGGCCCGGGCCGGTGCACGCAGGGAAACGCCATTACTCGCGGGCCCAGGAGGCGCCGCCGCCTGCTTTGCGAAGTTGGTCTTCGAGATCGGCGATGCTCTGGTGTAGTTGCTCGATTTCCTTCTTCTTGGCGTCAATCTTTTGTTGGTGGTCGTTCACGTCCGAGCGGCTGTTTTGCTCCTTCAGAGCCTTCTGCGGGTCAGCGTAGTATTGTGTTTGTATCTTGCTCCATTCTCGCTGAAGAACGTCAAGCTCGGACTCGGCCTGATGGAGTCTGTGATAGGCCTCGCCGAACCGCTTGCGCCATTGGCTCTCTTCCGACTCCGCAGCTTTCTCCTCGCCACTGGCCGGCTTTTTCGCTTTGTCTCCGGGCGTTCCGGGGGCGCCTTTGGATTCTGCCTGACCCACTATAGACACCTGCGCGGAGGCCGCTGACGACAAGTCGTCGTTGGTAACGACTTTCGTCGGCTTGGCGGGAGCCTTTTTTTGCTCCCGAGCCTTACGGGCTGCTTCCGCCACAGAATCCTGGCTTTGCGGAGAAGGCCGGGTCCAGCCGGGCATGGACAGCAACGAAAGCGCAAAGAGGCCCACGATTGGGGCGAGCACAATTCCTTTGGTCATGGCAGACTCCCCTCCTCGAACGAACTGGCGAGGCTCCTTCAGTTAGTTTAGATGCTGCGATAGGGGGAATCAACTGCCTCGGCGGCTTCCCGGTGCAAAGGTAGCCAAAGGATAAACTCGGCCCCGCCCTGAGGCTGATTGCGGACCTCGACCGTCCCGCCATGCTGGACAACGATTTTCTGGACCACGGCAAGGCCCAACCCCGTTCCCTGAGCTTTGGTGGTGTAAAACGGCCGAAAGATCTTGGGCAGGTCCGCGGAGGGAATTCCCGGGCCATTGTCCGAGACTGAGATGCGTTGCACGTCGAAGCCGCCGTTCTGTTCGACGGATCCCCGCACGATGACGCGCCCTCCGGAGGGCCGGTCGCGGGAGGCTTCGGCGGCATTCCGGGCAAGATTCAAGACCGCCTGGCGGAGCAAGCCCTCGTCGCCCGAGACTTGCGCAAAATCGCCTTCGGCGGCCAGGATCACCTGGGGAACCACGTCGCGGACCTCCGCGATGACGCGCTCGACCAGCGGGCGAACCTCCACCTGGTCGTTGGCCAGTTCCAGCGGGCGCGCGAATTTCATGAATTCAGTGATGACGTGGGTGATCGCGCGCGTTTGCTCGAGGATTCGATCGGCATATTTTGCGGTGACTTCACTGGCTTCCCCCTGAATCATCTGGGCGTAACCGGAAATCGTCGCCAGGGCGTTCTTGAATTCGTGAGCGATTCCGGCGGAGAGCTCGCCGAGCGCCGCGAGGTTTTCTTTGAGGTGCATTTGCCGTTGCAGCGCGGCCAACTCGGTGAGGTCGCTCAGGAGGCAGATAGCGCCGGAGACCTTTTGCGTGCCGGTGCCATGCATCACCGGAGAAATGGTGACGCCGAGCTGGCGCAGCTCGCCGGAAAGGGTGGCGTGCTGAATCTCTTCGCGCCGGTGGGTGCGCCCGTGTGCCAGGCAATTTCCGATGAGCCGTGTAACCGCCGAATCGGCTCCGAGCGCCTCGGTGTACCGGCGATACGCGAGGCCGCGGATTCCCAGCGCAGTTTCCGCGGCGGGGTTGGCGCTGGTGATGATTCCCGAGGCGTTGACCAGGAGCAGCCCGGCGGGCATGTTGCGGGTGACCTCTTCACTCAGCCGTTCGGTTTGCTCGGCGCGTTCCTTCTCGGCGCGGTGCAGCCGCTCGAGTTCTTTTTCCTGCTCGCGCAGCTTCAGAATCACGCCCTGCATCGAAGCGGCCATGAAGGCGGAAGGATCGTCCCCCTTGGGCTTGAGCGTTGCCGTGTCGTCGGCCGCGGGGCCATCGCCGCGATGCAGAAACCGGCGCAGCGCCATCGAAAGCAAAAAAATCACGCCCATGAAGGCCAGCAGAAAGACCGTGGCGAGAAACGCCAGCTTCCAATTCCCTGCGGGTTGTGCCAGATACATCATCGAGTTATGCCTTGCGAGAGTTGCGCTCCCAAGTGTTTAGAGGCCCCCCGTCAGCGAGAAATACCATTCCAGAACGGGCGAACCAAAGAAAACCACGAGCAACGCGGCCGCGCCAAGAAAGCTGCCGAACGGCAATTGGTAGTGGCTGGCCAGAACGTACCGCAACGCGCGGACGCTCCCGAGGCCGCGGCGGCTGGCGCGTTGGGCGATGCCGCGCTTCCAGCCCGCAATGAAAAGGGTCAGCACGACGGAAATGCCGATCAAACTCCCGAGCAACGTCCCCAAAAGGATCGTCAGGAAGGTTCGCGTGAGGCCGAAGAATGCTCCCACCATCAGCATCATCTTGACGTCGCCCAGACCCATCCCTTCATGCCCGCGCCACCAAAGGTATCCCCGCCCGACAAGCCACAACAGCCCGCTCCCGAAGGCCGCGCCGAGAACAGCGTTGGTGAGCGCAAGCAGCGGCAGCCGGGGAATGAAATGGAAAAGGCGCCCCCAGAGCAATTGTCCCGCGCCGTCAACGGGAGGCGTGCCGGCGCTCAGCGCCAGACCGAGACCGAAACCCAGGAACGTCACCGCGTCGGGAAGAAGACGCTCGCGCAGATCGGTGATGGTCAGCACGACGATGAGGCAAGAGAAAACCGTCCATTTGAACCCGACGGGCGTCAACCCGAACATTGCATAGCAGGCAGCAAAAAGGACTCCCGTAAAAAGCTCGACAAGCGGATAGAGCACGGAGATTTTTTCCTTGCAATTGCGGCAGCGGCCCCCAAGCAACAGCCAGCTCAGCACGGGAATGTTGTCGAAGGCCTTGACCGGAGTCCCGCACTTCGGGCAGCGGGAGCGCGGGCGGACAATGGACTGCTCGGAAGGAATCCGGACAATGCACACGTTTAGAAAGCTGCCAATGACCAGACCGAGCAAAAAGCTGAAGGCCATCTCCACGAAACGACTGTGCCATAAGGGGATGGAGTGCTCAAGGCGCGCCATTTGTTTGGTGTCCGATGGTTCACTGTGAACCAATCCGAACTAAGACTTCACGATTCGGCGATATGAGTTTTCCACGGGACCCGAGCGTTTGCGCGAGCTTCATCGCTGGGCTATATTCGTTTGTTTAACCTCCATGCGCTGGCTCGAACAAACAATCCGCCGCTACGAACATCGCCGCTGGACCACCGACGACAACCGCATGGTGCGCGCTTTTGAGTGGGGACTGGAATATATCGGGGGCCGCGCCGATGAGCCCGACCCCCGCGCGTTCCTGCATCGCTGGGCGGACGAAACGATCGAAAAAAGCACCGCGTGGCTGGCGACTTCACCGGCCCGCGATTATCGGCTCGAAGACGGAGTGCTTACTTTCAGCAGTTCCGTTGACTCACCGTGGCCGGCCAACAATGTCGTCCATGGCCGATTCTTCCCGGCGAAGACCTCAGGCCCCGCTGTCCTGGTTCTGCCAAACTGGAACGCCAAGTGGCAGGGTCAGACCGAGCTTTGCCGCTGGCTGAACCGGCTGGGGATTTCCGCGCTGAAGATGAGTTTGCCTTACCACGACCGGCGAATGGCGCCGGGCCATGAACGCGCCGACCAACTCGTCGGGACAAACATCGGGCTGACCATTCACGCGAACCGCCAGGCGATCCTGGATGCGCGCCGCTGTCTGACCTGGCTCGAACGGCAGGGCTACACGCGTCTCGGCATCCTCGGCACCAGCATCGGGTCTTCGATTGGCTACATCACTTTAGTTCATGACCCGCGCGTCCGCGCCGGTGTGTTCCTGCATGTTTCCACCTATTTCGCGGACGTCGTGCGCGTGGGAATGACCACAAATCACGTTTGGGAGGGGTTAAAGACCAAGGTCAGTCTCGATGAATTGCGTCAATTCTGGGCGCCCATCAGCCCCATGCCGTACGTCGAGCGAGGGATGGGAGCGCGCCGCAGGTGCTTGATGATTTCCGGGAGATACGATCCCACCTTTGTGCCGGAACTCACCGAACAAATGCTCGGCGCGTTGAAGCAACATGGCGGCGACCCCGAGACGCTGTGGCTTTCCTGCGGCCATTACTCGCTCGAACTCCCGCCGTTCAGTTACCGCGCAGGCCTGCGCCTGGGAACGTTCTTCTTTGAAACGCTGGGGTGACGCCCGGCCCCACCCATCCCGAATCTTCACCTCTTTCGGGAAGCGGCGCTGGGGAGGGCGCGCCGGTCACACGGGCAGCTTTTGAAATTCGCCGCGCTCGATCAAGGAAGCGACACCGTGAATATCTGCGGCCAGCGGGCGGTCGGCCTCGACCTTGCGCGATACTTGACGGACAAGTTGGTAGGCTTTCTGCGCTTCCGTACCGGTGCGCAGCGGAGCCAGAAGATCAATGCCCTGGCACGCACAGAGAAGTTCGATGGCCAGAATATTCCGCAAATTGTCCAGCATGGGCCGCAGGCGCCGCGCGCCGCCCATGCCCATGGAAACGTAATCTTCCTGATTTCCCGACGTGGTGATGGAGTCCACGGAATACGGCGTTGCCAGAGCCTTGTTCTCGCTGGCAAGCGCCGCAGCGGTGACCTGCGTAATCATGAACCCGGAATTAAGCCCCGCATCCGGCGAAAGGAACGGCGGGAGCAGGCTCGTCAGCGGGTTCGTCATCTGGTCAATGCGGCGTTCGGAGATGCCGCCGAGAGTTGCCAGCGCCACGGCGAGTTGGTCCGCCGCCATCGCCAACGGCTGGCCATGGAAATTTCCGCCACTGACCACGTCTCCCTCGCCTGCTGCTCCGGCGCGCGCAAATACCAAAGGATTGTCCGTGGCGCTGTTGAGTTCCACCTGGACCATCGCGCGAGCCTGCGCGAGTGCGTCGCGGACAGCGCCGTGAACCTGCGGAGTGCAACGGAGGCTGTAAGCATCCTGCACGCGTGCGTCCTTCTCGGCGGAGCGGTGCGATTCGCGAATTTGGCTGCCCTCATTGAGGCGCGCGAGGTTCCGCGAGGTCTGCGCCGCTCCTGCATAAGGCCGCGCTTGCATGATGCGTTCGTCGAACGCAGCGGGGCTGCCGCGCAGGGCGTCCAGAGAAAGCGCTGCGGCGACGTCGGCCGCATCCACAAGGGCTTGCGCGTCGCGCAGCGCAAGACTCAACAAGGCCAGCATTCCCTGCGTCCCGTTCAGCAGGGAAAGCCCCTCTTTGGCTTCGAGAACCAGCGGAGCAATCTTCGCGCGGCGCAAGGCCTCGCCACCGGAAAGAGTCTCGCCGCCGAGGACAGCTTGACCCTCACCGATGGCAACCTGCGCGAGATGCGCCAGCGGTGCAAGGTCTCCGGAAGCGCCCACCGAACCTTGCGAGGGAATCACCGGATGGACGCGGCGATTCAGCATCTCGCACAGCGTTTCGACGATGACCGGGCGGACGCCGCTAAATCCTTTGGCCAGGGCGTTGGCGCGGAGAAGGATCATGGCGCGCGTTTCCCGCTCACTGAGCGGCGCGCCGACGCCGGAAGCGTGCGAACGGACCAGGTTGAGCTGCAACTGGCGCACTTGGCCGGGGGAAATCCTCACGCTGGCAAGTTTTCCGAACCCTGTGTTGATCCCGTAGGCCGCTCTGCCGGAGGAGAGAAGTTTTTCAATGACCGCGCGCGAAGCTTCCATTTGCCGGCGAGCGCCGCCGGCCAGCGTCACTTCCGCGTACTGGAGAACGACGTCGTAAAGCTGGCCGAACGAGAGATCGTTGCCCGTGAGTGCGACGCTCATGACTGGTTTCCGCGCCAGACCGGTTTGCGCTTTTCGAGAAACGAAGCAAGGCCTTCCTGAAAATCGCGTGTGGCGCGGATCCGGGCGTTTTCCTGGATGGCGCGCTCGAGGTCAGCGTCCATCGCGGCCGCCGCGGAATCACACAGCAGGCGCTTGGTCCGCGCGAGGCTGGTGGGGCTCGAGGCGCTCAGACTGCCGGCCAGCTCTCGAGCGGCGTCCATCAGTCTTTCGGAGGGGACAACGCTGGTAATCAAACCGAGTTCCTGCGCTTCGGCGGCATCCACGATGCGGCCGGTGAGAAGAAGATCGCGCGCGCGCTTTTCGCCGATTTGCCGGATCAAAAAGACGGACACAAGCGCAGGGATGAACCCGATGCGCACCTCCGTGTAGCCAAACTTCGCATCGGGGACAGCCAGCGTGAAGTCGCAGAGCGTGGCGATGCCGCACCCGCCGGCAATCGCCGCCCCGTTTACCGCGGCGATCAGCGGCTTAGGGAAAGTCCAGAGGGCGCGGAACATCCGGGCCATGCGGCGCGAGTCTGCGAGATTTTGCTCGGGAGATTGCTTGGCGATCGCGGAGAGCGTGTCGAGGTCCATGCCGGAGCAGAAGGCCTTGCCCGCGCCGGTCACAATAACCGCGCGCGCGGGAGAGCGCTCGGCTTCGCCAAGCGCGCCCAGAAGGTCTTCAATCATCTGCGTGGAAATGGCATTGCGCTTCTCCGGACGGTTCAGGGTGAGCGTGCCAATCTCGCCCGTGATTTCCAAAAGCAGCGTCGCGTAGGACATTTTCGAAGGTTTCTCTCCTCAGTTCACCAGCGGTGCATGGGCGTAGCGAGCGCGGATTTCATTGGCCAACTTCAGGATGGGCGCCAGCGAAGAGGTCTCGATTCCCGCGGTAGCCCCGGCCCTGGCCAGCGCGGCGAGAACGGTTTCTGTGGCGATGTTGCCAACCAGGTCGTCACCGGCGAAGGGGCAACCGCCAAGACCGGTGAGCGCGCTGTCAAATCTCCGGCAGCCGGCTTCGTACGCCGCGAGAACTTTCTCCGCGGCGCCCTCGGGGCGGCTGTGGAGATGGACTCCCAGCTCGATGCCGGCGACGGAATCTTTGACGGCAGCGTACAACTTGCCCACCTGTTCGGGCGTTGCCGTGCCGACCGTATCGGCGAGCGAAACGGTCCGGACGTTGAGGCTCTTCAGCCATTCCAGTGTCTCCTCGACAATTTCCGGACCCCAGGGCTCGTCGTAGGGGTTCCCGAAAGCCATCGAGATGTATACGACCAGATCGCGGCGGGCGGCGGAGGTGGCCTTCCTCAGCGTCTGGACCAGCGCGCGTGACTCGCCACGCGTCATATTGGCGTTGGCGCGGCGAAAATAAGCGGAGATGGAATAGGGGTAGCCCAGAGTTGTCACGCCGGGCGTGGCCAGCGCCCGCTCCATGCCTTTTTCGTTGACGACGATGCCGATGATTTCCAGTGGGGCGCCGGCGGGCAGCGATGCCATCAGTGCTTTCATGACCTCTTCGCTGTCAGCCATCTGCTTCACATACTTCGGAGAGACGAAGCTGACGGCATCAATGTGGCGGAAACCGGCTGTAATCAAACTCTTCAGATACTCAACCTTTTCTTCGGTTGGAATAATGTCCGGCAGCCCTTGCCAGGCGTCTCGAGGACACTCGATGAGTTTCACGGTTTGGGACATTGCTGTTATGGCTTTCCCTGGCGACTCACAAAGTCAATCTCGAGATCAAATGGTTTCGGGGGATGATCCCTCTTGTCTATCGTCGTGTGAACGATCAAACCCGACTGGGGATAGTCATATTCCACGTAGGTGAGAGCCGCACCGC
>DASWCG010000142.1:0-3847 GCA_036390175.1 Candidatus Acidiferrales bacterium
CTTTTTGCAGGCAGATTCGCCCTAGACATAGCAGAGAAGACGCGAGAAGTCCACCCGTGGGGAGCTCTGTATCAATTTCTGCTCTGCCAAAGCCGGCGACACAGAGGAGTCAATTCTTGCCTAGGGAGACTTTGCGGCGGACTATTACGCGGAACCGAGAGTGATCCATTGAACGAGCTTCTTCACTTCTTCGCCGCAGGCACGTTGCGCTTCAGCTCTTCAAACCAGTTCAGCACGACGTTGATTTGTGTCGGTGACGCCGCGCCTTGCTCGCTGGGCTTGAGCATCAAGAAGCGCTGGCCATCGGGAGACACGTCGTAGTTGGGGAACGTTCCCGAAGCCAGTTGGTACCGTCCCTCGAAAAGCACTTTCGGCTTGCCAGCGGAAAAGCTCGGCTTCGTGGTGATCTCCACGGCCATCATCTTGTCGCCGCTGCGGTAGAACAGCTCCCGTCCGTTGGGATTCCACAGCGGCTCCGTGCCACCTTCCGTCGAGATTTGCCACTTCCCGCCTGGGCCCGGATAGGGCTGCACGTAGATTTCCCAGTGGCCCGATTCATCCGAGATATAGGCCAGCCAGCGCCCATCAGGGGAAAAACGGGCCGCACTTTCGTTGAATGGTGTTCGCAGGAACGGCTGCGTCTTGCGGTCGGTGAGCCGCAGCACCAGGATGTCATATCCCGTGTTGGGATTGACTTCAAGGAAGGCCAGCAGCTGTCCATCCGGGGACCAGGACATAGGAGCGTTGACGTACTCGCTGGTTGCCAGCCGCTCAAGCCCACCGCTGCCGTCGGCCCATTGCCAGAAAAGGTTCTGGGGCCCTTCCCGGTTTGATTGAAACACGATCCGGTTGCCATCCGGAGTCCAAACCGGGTTAAAGTTCGTATTTCCCTCGAACGTTAACCGGGCCAACGTCTCCCGGGAGAGATCGTACAGCCAGGCTTGAGTCTCCTGTTCCTCAATGGCCAAAGCTATCCGCCGCCCGTCCGGAGAAAGCCGCGGAGCCCTGTAGGCGCGCGCAGGAGCGGCCAAGGGCTGCTCTGTCCCATTGCGACTGACCCACACCAGTCTGCGCTGGGCTGCCTGAACACCACCCGGAACATAGACCAACGATCCCGTGGCGGAAAAGCTGTACTGGGCGGCTCCGCTGGTTGTGGATTGCAGGACACTTTTTACCACGGGGACCGCCACGCCTGTGCTTGCGAGCCGCTGAAGATCGAACGGCACGGCCATCAGACTCCCCCGTTCCGCATAAACCAGATGGCCGGAGGGTGCGTAGCGAGGATTTGTTGCTTCTTGAACCAAGTTCCGTCGCACACCCGTCTCGACCGAATGGACGGCAACCTCCGCGTTGCTCCAATTACCGGCAGTCGGCCCGCCAGCGAAGAGTACCGCCGTGGAGCCGGGCAAGAATTCCGGCCAGCGTTGGCTCAGTTCCCCTTTCTCGATACGAGTCAGCGGTTGCGGCGTGCCTCCGGCGTCCGACACTTGCTGAAGAGCTCCGAATGGTGTGGGTGCGAAGGCGATCAGCCCCTGGCTGCCCCAACTAGCACCATTGGGCTGCGCCACGTCGCCGAGGGTTAGCGCCGCTCCGCCGCTCACGGAAACCTTCTTCAGCTTTCCGCCCGCGAAAAATCCCAGCCATTGGCCGTCGGAAGAGAAGAACGGGTTGATGGCTCCGTCCGTGCCGGGGATGGGCTTGGCCTCCAGGCTATCCATCGCCCGTAAGTAAAGCTGCTGTGTGCCGTCTTGGATGGCAACATACGCGAGTTGAGTGCCATTGGGAGAGAGAGTCACGGAAGGACCGACTTGCAGACCAGCCAATTGTTGGCCCGGCGGCAGTGTTATTACAGCACGGATGACTGGCCGTGACGGCGACGGCTTCAGATTCCATGTAGCCAGGCCCGCGATCAGCACACCCAACATCAAGCTGCCCGCGGTGAGCACCAGCGTCCGGCGTCCGAGCCCGCCTCTTATCGCACGAGAGGGGAGGGACGTGGTCTGGGGGCCGCCTTCCGCGATCCACTTCAATTCGTGCAGCAGATCGCGCGTCATTTGCCAGCGGTCGTCCGGGTCTTTTGCCAGACAAACTCGGATGGCGCGGTCTAGGGCTGGCGGTGTCACCGGCCGCAGCTTGCTGATCGATTCTGGCTCCTTCTGCAGTACCGCCGAGGCCACGCTGAGCTGGCTCTTGCCCGGAAAGGCGCGCAGGCCGGTCACCATCTCATAGAGCACCGCGCCGAAGGAGAAAATGTCGCTACGCGTATCGACTTCTTTCCCTTCCACCTGCTCGGGTGACATGTACTGGAATGTTCCCACGATCGTGCCCTGCTGCGTGACTGGCGTCGTTGGCGTCACGGCGTCCGTCAGCGTCGCTCCGGCGGCCAACGGCACTGCCGCCTTGGCCAAACCGAAATCGAGCAGCTTTGCTCCTGTCGCCGTTAGCATGATGTTGCCGGGCTTCAGGTCGCGATGAAGGATGCCCTGATGATGCGCCTTGTCGAGCGCGTCGGCGATTTGAACGCCAAATTGAAGCACCTGCGCGAGCGGCAGCGGCCCTTTCGCCAGCCGCTTCGCGAGCGTTTCTCCTTCGAGGTACTCCATCACCAGGAAGTCCGTGCTGTCCTGACTTCCAACGTCATACAGCACGCAGATGTGCGGATGATTCAGACTGGAGATGGTCTTGGCTTCGCGTTCGAATCGCTGCTTTCGAACGGGATCATCCGAGAGCTGCGGCGGCAGAATCTTAATGGCGACCGTGCGCTCCAGCCGCGTGTCGAGGGCGCGATACACCTCTCCCATTCCACCGGCGCCCAGCGGAGCGCCGATTTCATAGGGCCCGAGTCTGGTGCCCGATGCCAGGCTCATACTCGGCCGCGATTATAACCTTGGAGAAGGCGGTAACTTGCCGATTATTCTTCGCCGATATCTTCGTGCCACACCGCAGTGTTTTGCGCGATGTAGGCCGCCAGCATGCGGATGCATTCTTCGGAGCGCAGGTCGATGACTTCAACACCATTCTCTCGCAGCCAATCGATGCCGCCGCGGAAATTCACCGACTCCCCGACGACCACGGCCCCAATTCCGAATTGTCTGATGAGGCCGCTGCAATACCAGCACGGCGCGAGGGTTGTGACCATAATCTTGTCGCGGTAACTTCTCTGGCGGCCCGCTTTTCGAAAGGCGTCGGTCTCCCCGTGCGCGGACGGGTCGCCCTCCTGCACCCTCCGGTTGTGGCCCCTTCCGAGGAGTTTTCCTTCACGATCAAACAGCGCGGCACCGATGGGAATTCCTCCTTCGCTGAGCCCGGCGCGCGCCTCATCCACTGCAATCTTCAGCATGGCAAGGTATTTTCCCCGACCCTTTTCAGTTTCCGCGGCCATTGTGAATTCCCTTGTTTCCCTGGCCCCTGGCTTCATCTTGTAACGCTGGTTATCGGAAACATCCAGTTCAGCAGGAGGTGCGTGGGCCAGTAGAGAAGGGCGACCGCGCCGATGAAAACGACTGCGAGATGCAAAGGAGCCGGGCCCCAGGCGCGATGCAAGAGAGGATCTCGATACGCGTAGTTCATGTTCAGCTCTGGAGACAAAAATCGTGAGACGATGAAAAGTCCGGCCGCAATCGCCGCCTGCAATGCAAGCGCGCGACGATCGTATCCTATCTTTCGCATCGCCCAGAGCAGCACGAGAGGCAGTCCGATGTGAAAGGTCGAAAGCAATCGCGCCCAGACGGGGAACCGCGTGTCCCACATGTATTCGGTGCCGCCCACCAAAAATCGCCCCGTCACCAGCCGCCAGCCGACGTCAATGGCCCAAAGGATCCCAGCCGCCAGCGAACTCACCGCCTGA
>DASWCG010000143.1:0-19556 GCA_036390175.1 Candidatus Acidiferrales bacterium
TCAAGGAAAGCCCTGCTGGCAGCGAGCCAGAGGCTAGGCTCCAGCTGTAGGGTATGGTTCCCCCCGAAGCCGAGAGGGTCGCCTGGTAAGCGGCGCCCATTTGGCCCGCAGGCAAACTTGAAGTCGTGATCGCTGGAGAGGGAGGGGGAGGGGGAGGCTGCGACGAAAATACGACGCCCGAACAGCCTGCGTCCCACAGCGCGATTAAGGAACCGAAGGCCGTCAGGAGAATTAGTCCCAGGAGCCGACTGGTTCGGCCGACGCATTGCGTTTGATGCTTCCGATCCGGGAGATCCAGCTTCCCCGGCGCATAAGAAAACTTCCTCGCGTCGCCCCCCATGAGCGCCCTAACTCCTCTCGTGGAACCAGTCTTTGGTTCGCCAGTCATCATGAACGACGTCATTGCTCAAAGTAACCTGTTCTGAGGGAGAGAAAGAGTACAGGGTATGCGTAGGGGCACCGACCTGTACCCCGGCTCAGAAAAGCGACGGGTGGGCTTACACCCAAGCTGGCTCTGGAAGTCCGCACAGAGTGGAAGGCTGCCAGAAAAGTGAAAAACTTTGCCTTCTAGCGTGCTCTAGGTTCAATTTGAGGGCTAGGCCGACGCAGAGCGTATTACGGTAAGTATTTGCAAATAAATGCTTTATGCAGTCTTGACCCCACCCAGCTTAGGCATCTTTCGTGCTCTCAATTGGCGTACCCCGTGAGAGGATCTGGGCTTGAGGCGACTGGGCTTGCAGACCATCCTGGGGTCGAGCGCAATGTGGGAATCTTGCCATTCTTTCGCTTTCCGTTCGCCTCTGGCGTTTACACAAATGAGTATCGATAAGGGCACGCGATTTTAGCCCGGGAAGTCTTATGTCCACCGCAGCCCAGGCATTGGAGATTTCTTCGAGAGGTCGCGTTTGGATCGTTTGGTCCGCTGCTCTCTTCTGTCTTGTTGTCTCTTTGCATGCGGCGGTTCTCAAGGCCTTGGTTGGACAATGGTGGAGCGACCCGGACTACGGCCACGGGTTCCTTGTCCCGCTGTTTTCGGGCTACGTCCTGTGGCGCCAGCGGGAGCAATGGTTGAAGAGCGAAAGCAAGCCCACAAATTTCGGGTTGTTGGTGATGGTTGGAGCGATCGTGCTGCTCCTTGGCGGATCCCTGGCGGCGGAATTATTCACCAGTCGGTTTTCCCTCCTTGTGTTGCTCGCTGGAATGATTTTGTTCTTGGCTGGATGGAAAGCGTTGCGCGCTACTTCCTTCCCTCTTGCTTTTCTGCTGTTGATGATCCCGATTCCCGTAATCATCTACAATCAGATTACTTTTCCGCTCCAATCGATTGCGTCGCGCTTCGCGACATTTTGGCTGGAATTAGTCCAGGTACCGGTGTTACGTGAGGGAAATGTCTTGATACTGCCCAACTACTCGCTCGAGGTGGTGGAAGCCTGCAGCGGCATCAGGTCCCTGATGACTCTCATTACCCTGGCGATCGTTTATGGCTATCTGGCGGAAGCTCGGCGCTGGGCGCGTTACTCGCTGGTAATCTTGATGATTCCAATCGCCATTGTCAGCAACGCGATTCGAATCATGGGAACGGGTGTACTGACGTATCGCTTCGGCCCGGCGGCGGCCGAAGGTTTCTTCCATGAATTTTCGGGTTGGGTGATTTTTTTGGCGGCCCTTATTCTCATGTTTGCCGGCCACTGGATTCTGAAACGATTCGGGACCCGGCAGGAGCACCGCACCTATGCTTAATGCTCCGCCATCCAGGCGGCTGTGGATTACCGTGGGTCTCCTCCTTGGCGCAACGCTGCTTTTGCATAGCGTAAGCCACGGCGAATCCGTCGTTGCACGCCAGCCGCTCCGCGAGCTTCCGAACACGCTCGGCGGTTGGATCAGCCAGGAACGGCCTCTCCAGGAACGGATCGTTCAAGCGGTAGGAGTCAGCGATTACACAAACCGCATTTTTTTTAACCATACGGATCCGCCCGTCCAGCTCTACGTCGGCTATTACGCCAGCCAGCGCACCGGAGACACCATCCACTCACCAAAGAACTGTCTGCCGGGCGCGGGTTGGGATCCAATTCATTCCGGATACGCTCAAGTCTCCGTTTTGAGCGGTCGCCAGATCGTCGTTAACGAATATGTGATCCAGCAAGACCTGAACAAGCAAATGGTTTTTTACTGGTATCAAGGCCGCGGCCGAGTGATTGCCAGCGAATACTGGGGCAAGTTTTGGATGGTGGCGGACGCCATCTCCCGCAATCGTACGGATGGCGCTCTGGTCCGTCTCGTCACGCCCATGAGCGACGGTGAAGCGAAAGCGCGTGCCCGCCTGGTGCGTTTCACGCAGTTGCTTTTCCCGCACCTGGGCGAACTAATACCGAATTGAGGCTCAAAGATCTCTTGGAGGAAACCATGAAAGTTGTGAAGAAGCTGATCGCGCCAGCAAGTTTGTTCCTGCTGCTTTTCGCCGGATGCGCTCGTGACCCAAAACTTGCCGGAAGGAAGTCGTACGAGCGCGGCCTCCAATACTTGCAGCAGCAAAAATTCGAAGAAGCCGCCATTGAGTTCGGCAAGGCTATCCAACGGGACCCTCGCCTCTTCGATGCCCACTATCAGCTTGGGCTGACGGCCTTGAAACTTCAACGTCCTCAGCAGGCCTACCGCGAACTCAGCCTTGCAGTTGAGTTGCAGCCCTCTTCCGTTCCTGCCCGGGCCAGCTTGGCAGATCTCTTGATGACTGGCGGGAAGCTCGACGATGCCCGCGAGCAACTCGACGCGGCACAACGGCTTGACTCTCGAAACGCCGAGGTCCTGTTCGAATACGGCAAGCTGAGCTTGGCGAAAAAGGACTTTTCCCGAGCAGTGGAGGAATTCGACAAGGCCCTTGAGTCGTCTCCGGGCAATGCGACATTTTGGTCGGCCCGCGGTTTGGCCGACATCGGCTTGAAACGATATGCCGATGCAGAAAAAGATTTTCAGCGGACGATTCAAATCTCCCCGGAATCCGCGGAGGGTTACCCTAACCTGACAAATCTTTATCTGGCGACCGGGCGGACCGCTCAGATTGAGCCTCTCTTGCTCCAGGCCATTCAGAGCTATCCCCGGTCCAGGGATCTTTACTTAACTCTGGGGGATTCCTACGTCCGCCAGGGTCAGCCGGAAAAGGCCGAGCAGTTGTTTGCGCAAATGAAATCGCGCGTCCAGGACTTTGCGGACCTAAATCTTCATTTGGGTGAATTCTGGATGTGGCGGCAACAATTGCCCCGCGCTGCCCAGGAGTTTGAAGCGGTTCTAGCGAAGGGGCCGAATCTCCTGGCGCAAAAAAATCTCATCAGCGCTGATATCACCATGCGTCGAGTTGACGACGCAGAAAAATGGAACCAGGGCCTGCTGCGCAAATACCCCAAGGATCTGGATGCCCTGGCTTTCCAGGGTGCGCTCCTCTGCCTGAAAGGGGATTACGCCCAAGCCGTCCTGCGGCTCCAAGATGTTCTTAAAAAGGACGCGAATTCCCAGGTAGCTAATTTCTATATTGGGGTGGCCTGGATGGAGCTGGGCAAGACGGGAGAAGCCAAGCTCGCATTCCTGAATTGCCTTCGCATTAACTCCAACTTCGCGCCGGCGTCTCTTCGGCTTGCCGAATTGGCGTTGAGAGCCGGCGACTGGAAAACGGCGGAGCTCTATTCCGAAGAAGTTTTGAAAACAGATTCGTCATCGATGGATGCGGCGCTCCTTCTCGTACAGGCCGGGATTTTTCATGGTGATTTGCGAAGAGCCGATACGATCCTCGCGGATATCCAAAAAGCGTGGAATCCGCCTGCGGAATTCTTCACGGTGAGTGCCCAGGTTGCGGAGAAGAAGCGTGACGACAAGGCCGCCGTTGCGGATTACGAGCAGGCGCTTTCGCGAGCGGAACACCCTTTGCCGGTTCTAACGCAATATGTCCAGTTTTATCTGCGTCAAGGGCATGTGGTTCAGGCGATTACGCGAGTTCAACAATGGGTGGCAACGAAGCCCACACAGCCGGAGGGTTATGAATTGCTGGCGCAGCTCTACTTGCGCGTTCCGGATTACCGGGGCGCGGAGGCTGCTTCCCGAAAAGTGATTGAACTGAACCCGAAGGAGTCGTATGCGCATTACCTCCTGGGCGAAGCGTTGCGGCTGGAAGGCCGGACGGCCGAGGCAAGTAACCAATACGATGAAGCCATTCACGGGGATGCCGGCCAAGTCAGCGCCTATCTCGCTGCCGGCAAGTTGGCTCTGGATTCGGGACAGTCCGATCGCGCTGAACAGTATTTCAATGATGCGTTGCGAAGAGCGCCGGAATCTTCCCAGGCACAATTGGCGGTGGCCGGACTGAAAGCGGACAGAGGGAAAGATCTGGATCAAGCCCTCGGAATGGCACAGTCCTTAAAGAGCCGTTTCCCGACTTCCGGGGCTGTGGCGGACACTTTGGGGTGGATTTACTACCAGAAGGGTTTATATGACATGGCGGTGGAACAGTTGAAGCCCGCAGCGCTCGAGCTTCCGAACGATGCTATGGTGCAACTCCACCTCGGCCTCAGTTATGCAAAGAAGGGCGATCGGAGGAAGGCTATAGGCTCGCTAGAACGTAGCCTCAAGCTAGGCATTCCTTCTCCGAGCCTCGCCGCAATGGCGCAGCAAACTCTGAATCAACTCCGAAACGGATAGTGTTGAGCGCAATAGTTTTCACGATTTGTGCAATGGGCTAGTGCTTGCCGGTTCGGCGGACACTTTACGCCGTCATCTGTCCTCGGTAAATCCTTTAGAAACTTGCAGTTACGTAGGCTCGTCGGAGGGGAAGAGTTGGCACCATAAATGCGAGCTATTAGTTACGCCTTGAGGTTCCCGGGCACATTCTAAACCTAACGAAACGAAAGGGGCTTTGAAAAATGCTTAGTTTAAGATTCCTGAAGACGATATTCTGGGCCTTAGTATTCTGCTCTGCGATGTTGCTCGGAGCGCGGCAGGCCAACGCACAGATCGTGACTGACCCCGCGAACGACCGTTTGTGCGCTCCCCTTAGCATATGCGGAGGCACAAACGGAACCACAACCATCATTGTTTCGAGTGGCCTTCCGACGTTGACATTCAGCAACACAGGTGCAAGTGAGACCGGAACAGCATTTCTGGTCGTGCTGGTGCCGAGTACCACGAACTTGGGGCTGACGTTCAGTGCTAATGGTGTCTCGGCCGTGAATAATGGCGTTTGGACAGGTCCAAACCCCAATACGAGCATCTTTACGTTTCTGGGGGTGGCTCTGGCAAACAACGTTGGATTCTCCGGAAACTTTCAGCCGTTTAGGTCGGCCAGCACCCAGGTAATCAGCCTCCCCGGCGGCTTTAACGTGTATACGGTAAACCTCGGAGCTTACACGTCTAGTTCGCCTATTCCTATTACCTTTGGCGGGATTTCTGCCTTTCCGGTGGGAACTATAATGTGGGGTTATCTGTTTGGGGCGCCAATGGGTGGTGGCACCTGCAGCAGTGGCACTACTTGCGCGTCAGACGACGTTCCGCTCAGTGAAGCGGTTACGGTTGTCCCCGAGCCGGGTACGATGGCGTTGTTTGGAACAGGCTTGGTGGCCTTGGGTCGCATCCTGCGTCGCCGGAAGAAGAGCAGTCCTGCGAAACAGGTTTAGTACCAGGCTGAAGCCGGAGTCTAGAACTATCAGGCGGCGGAATCTCGGGAAGCGAGATTCCGTCCCTGGCTTTTTGGGCGCCGGGAATGCGTGGGAATTATTTTAGGCCGGCACGGAACGTGGCAGTCCCAATGATGATGATGGGAGCCGCGCCTGCCGCGCTGCGACAGCCGTGCAGCAGTTCGGCGTTGTAAGAGCGATTCCGGATGGTGGCCTGCTCAATTGCTCTTGAGCGCGACTGCTCATCCGGAGTGAGCGGCTTTCAGGGTTGTCCTTCAGCAGTCTCACCCACTGAAAAGTAGCTGCAGTCCGGGTGGTGAAACACCAGCGCGCTGACGCTGGCCACCGGGTCCATCATCATCCCTTCGGTGAGCTGCACGCCAATTTCCTCCGGCTGAAGCAATTTCCAGATGCCGGCCTGGTCCTCGAGGTTCGGGCATGCCGGATATCCGAAACTGTAGCGCTTTCCGCGGTACCGCGACGTAAACCGCTGGGGCATGGTCATCTCCGGCGGATCGGGGAACCCCCAATCTTCGCGCAGCCGCCGATGCAGCCATTCCGCGCACCCTTCGGCCGTTTCCAGGGCCAGTGATTGCAGCGCATGCGACTTGAAATAGAATCCAGCGACTTTCGCTTCCTCGGCTCGTTCGCGCATTCCTTCGCCCGCGGTGACAACAAACAGCGCCAGGTGATCCCGCTTGCCGCCGGCTGGCGGCAAAACGTAATCGCTCAGACACAGCCGGTCAGCCGAGCGCTGCCTCTGAAACCGGAAGGTGTGCAACGGCGCGCTGGCTCCGCCCGCGAACAGGTGAATCCGGTTTCCTTCTGCCTCCGCTTCAAAGAACTGCCACACCGCACGGATTTTCATGAGCTCGGCCGCCGCGGTCTTGATTTCTTCCATTTGGTCAAGTAGTTCCAACGCCTTCGGGTCGCGCTGCGCCAGCTTTTTCTCGAAGTCGCCTTTGAACCCCATATGTCTGCCGTAAAGCATGAACGGATTGATGTAGCTCCAAATCTCGCGCAGGTTCGGTACTTGGCGAAGTTTCCGGTCGACATATGCCACTGCGGGGATCGGAATATCCGTCCGCACTTTCGGCGACCGCGTTTCGGTCACGTCCACGGCCGGAACCGTCGTGACGGCCCCTCCCGAGCCGTTTCCCGAAATGGTGTGCTCCCGCAGGACTTCTCCGCGTTTCGACGGGTCGGAAAGCTGATTCATCAGGTCCAGCCCCGTCATCGCGTCTTTCGCGTAGCACACCGCCTTTCCATAACTTGGGGCAATCTTGTGTCGTGTAAATTTCGCTGAGAGCGCCGCCCCGCCTACCAGCAGCGGGACTTCAATTCCCGCCGCCCGCAGATCCGCCGCGGTGATCACCATCTGTTGCGCGCTCTTCACCAGCAGCCCCGAGAGCCCGATGGCATCGGGATGAAGCTCCCTGTACGCGCGGATCAACTCTTCGGGCGGCACCTTGATCCCCAGATTGATCACCTCGTATCCGTTGTTCTTCAAAATGATCTCGACGAGGTTCTTCCCGATGTCGTGGACGTCGCCCTTCACCGTCGCCAGGATAATTCGTG
Organism: Candidatus Acidiferrales bacterium; assembly: GCA_036390175.1. GTDB lineage: Bacteria > Acidobacteriota > Terriglobia > Acidiferrales > UBA7541 > DASQHY01. The sequence goes on from DASWCG010000143.1 coordinate 7,233, forward strand.
CGCGCTTGGTGATTTCCGATTTCTCCATGAACTGCTCGAGGTGCCCCACCGCGGCCTTCATCGCTTCCGCGGATTGCAATACTTCGGCGACGATCAGTTCATTTGCGTTGAACAGCCGCCCGACCTCCGCCATGCCTTCCATCAGCGGCCCGTTGATGATGTCGAGCGGCGCGACGCCCTCCGCCCGCTTGCGGTCCAGGTCCGCAAGGAGACCGTCCTTGCTTCCCTCCAGGATGTAGTTGGCCAGCCGTTGGTCCAATGGCAAATCCGCGGCTTTGGCCTTCTCCCGTTTTTTCGCTGTCCGAAAATGCTCGGCGATTGCGGCAATGTGGAACTGGTTGATGGCGATCTTCTGCTCGCGCGACTGCTGCCGCCAGTCGCTCGGAGCATTACGCAGCAGCGCTGCAGCCGGATGATCTTCCGGCACGGCCGTTGGGGCATGGTTGAACAGCAGATCCTCGGCCAGCTGGCGCTCCTTTTCCGGGATCGAAGGGAAGCGCTCCAGCCGCTCGGCATTCACGATGGCCAGGTCCAGCCCCGCCTTGGTGCAGTAATACAGAAAAACTGAGTTCACCACTTCGCGTGCCCCGGACGGCAGCCCGAAGGACACATTTGAGATCCCCAGCACGGTGCGCACGAAAGGAATCTCCTGCTTGATGAGCCGGATCCCTTCGATGGTTTCCACAGCGCCGCCGACGTAGTTCTCGTCGCCGGTCGCGCAGGGAAACACCAGCGGATCAAACACAATGTTTTCCGCCGCAATTCCGTACTTCTCCGTGAGCAGCTTGTACGAACGTTGGGCGATCGCCAGTTTGCGCTCGCGCGTAAAGGCCTGCGCCTGCACGGGGTCTTCGTCAATGCATCCCACCACAACGGCCGCGCCATAGGAGTGCGCCAGCGGGCACACCTTTTCGAATTTCTCCTCGCCATCTTCCAGGTTGATGGAATTGATGAGGCTCTTCCCCTGGCAGTAGGTCAGCGACTGCTCCACCGCCTTCGGGTCGGTGGTATCAATCATGATCGGCGTCTTGACTTTGCGGATCAGTTTTTCAAAGAACGGGGGAATGTCTTTTTTTTCATCGCGCTCCGTGCTTTGCAGGCAGACGTCCACAATGTGCGCGCCGCCTTTCACTTGCCGCCGGGCAATCTCTGTGGCCTCCTCCCATTTTTCTTCCGCCACAAGCTGCTTGAACAGCCGCGACCCGATCACGTTGGTGCGCTCGCCCACCAGCAATGGACGCGTGCTCTCTTCGGCCTCAATCATCTCGATGCCGGAATAGACCGCTCGATGGCTGGGTTCCGGACGCCGCCGCGGCTTTTTCCCCTGGACCATCTGCGCGATGGCGCGGATATGCTTCTCCGTCGTGCCGCAGCACCCGCCGACAATGTTCAGCCAGCCCTGGTCAACGAACCGCTCGAGCTGCGCCGCCAGGGAAGCCGGGGTCTCCCCGTATTTGCCCTCTTCATTCGGCAGCCCGGCATTCGGGTAACACGAAAGGAAGCGGTTCGAAAGCGCGTGCAGTGTCCGGATGTGGTCCGTCATGAACTCCGGACCCGTCGCGCAGTTCAAGCCAATCGACAGGCAGGGGACGTGCTGCAGCGAGGCCCACAACGCCTCGACGTCCTGCCCCGCAAGCATCGTGCCCATCGGCTCTACCGTGCCGGAAATCATCAAGGGAATTTCTTCGCCCCGCTCTCGTCCCAGCCTCTCGATAGCCAGCACCGCCGCCTTGATGTTCCTCGTGTCCTGGCACGTTTCCACCAGAAGGACGTCCGCGCCGCCATCCACCAGCCCGCGCGCCTGCTCGTAAAATGCGTCCTTGAGCTGCTGGAACGCGACTCCGCCGGTGACGGTGATCGCTTTGGTCGTCGGCCCCATCGAGCCAGCCACAAATCTCGGCTTCGCGGGAGTGGAAAACTCATCCGCGGCCTTCCTTGCGATCTGTGCCGCCGTCTTGTTCAACTCGTAGGCGTCGGCTGCAAGACCGTACTCCGCGAGAACGATCGGCGTTCCGCCGAAGCTGTTCGTCTCCACCATGTCCGAGCCGGCTTCGAAATACTTGCGGTGGATGTCGAGTACCACGTCGGGCCGCGTCCGCACCAGATTCTCGTTGCAGCCATCCAGCTCCGGCCCGCCGAAATCCGCGGCCGTCAGGTTGCGCTGCTGCAGCATCGTTCCCGTGGCGCCGTCCAGCACCAGCAGACGCTCTTCGAGTAGCGACTTCAGTGCGCGCGCGCTTTCGGTCAATCGGCTCATCTTCGATTCATCCCCCCCTGCAATCCGGGGCGCCCCGTGAGCAACCCTGCCTCAGTCCAGTCCCCTCCGCAGGTACAACGTAAACCACTATTGTACGGTCAACCCGGAAAAGGTAGTAGGGCTGTTCTCGCCGCGTGCCCGGCCCCCCGGGACACTAGCCCCGCCGCAGTCCTGTCTATCGAATTCCCCTTGAGGAGTTTCCATTAGGGTATGCTCCTCGTTGACGTTCCGATAACACGTGTGCTAAAGCTCCTTGCGCCACTGGAACGGTTTCTACTACGGTAGTGGGTTGTGACCACTAAGCGCTCAGCCAATCGCCTGACCGTGTGTTTGCTCTCGCCCCATCCGCTTGTGCTCGCCGAATTCGAGCGCGTTCTCGCCAAGCCCTCTTTCGAGGTGGTCGCCAAGCAGATCGAATCCACGCTGCCGCCGGATATGCGCAAGGTGACGCTCCCGCGCGCCCAAGTGTTCGTCGTGGACGCGCACGCCGCGCGGCAAGCCACCGGAGCGCTCATCACCAATATCCTGGAACGCTATCCGACGGCGCGTTTGATCGTCGTTGCCGATAAGCACACCGACGCCAACAGCTATTCGCTGCTTCGCTTGGGCGTCAAGGGGTTGCTTTCTTACGAGGAGGCGCGCGAACAATTGCCGCGGGCTCTGCCGCTGGTGGCTGGCGGAGGCTTCTGGGTTCCCCGTTCCGTGCTCTCCAGCTTTGTGGATTCCGTCCTCGAAAGCCGCACCCGCCGCATCCGGACCGAGAGTGTGGCCAATCTCAGCCGCCGTGAGCAAGAGGTCCTGGAATCCCTCCTCCTGAATCTGGCCAACAAGGAAATCGCCAGCAAGCTGAACATTGCCGAGCGCACCGTCAAGTTCCATGTCTCCAACTTGCTCAGCAAATTCGGAGTCCGTCGCCGCGCCGATTTGATTCTGTTGTGCTTCCAGAGCCGCGGTACGCCGGTCTGATTTGTAGTCGGTTTTGTAGCGCCGGGCTTCAGTTCACCCTGAGGCTTTGCCGAAGGGCCCGGCATTTCTTTCCGTTTTCGCTCTCTGCGCCCGGCGCCTGCCTCGACTCTGTCGGGGTGCCTCTGCGTTTTTGTCTTTGCCTGCGGCTGCCTGTTAGTCCGCAATCCTGTACCGGATGACGCACCATAGGGCCACGATCCCGTCTCGCCAGGTGATTTTCTTCCCTTCCTCATACGTCCGTCCGGCGTAACTGATCGGCACTTCATACACGCGCCATTTCCCCTTGGCCACCTTCGCGGTGACCTCCGGCTCGAAGCCGAAGCGGTTGGACCTCAGGCGGATTCCGGCGAGCACCTCGCGCCGGAACACCTTGTAGCAGGTTTCCATGTCGGTGATTTTCAGGTTGGTGAAGACGTCGGAGAGCAGCGTCAGAAATTTGTTGGCCACGTAATGCCAGAAGTAGTGCACGCGCTGCGGCCCCCCGAGAAACCGCGAGCCATAGACCACGTCGGCCCGGCCATCCACAATCGGCTCGAGCAGCCTTGCATAATCTCGCGGGTCGTACTCCAGGTCGCCGTCTTGTACCAGGACAATCTCGCCCGTAGCTTCGGCGAATCCGCGCCGCAGCGCCGCGCCCTTGCCCTGATTCTTCGGCTGGAAGAAAAACCGTAAGCCGTTCAGCGGGATGGCATCGCTGCCGTCCTGGCCCGGAGCCGCAACTTCGCCGCTCTCTTGCCGCTGTTGCAGTCCCTCGAGGATCTGGCGCGTCCCGTCGGTCGAGCAGTCATCCACCAGGATCACTTCCTTGCGCAGTTCCGTGTCCATCACGCGCCGAAGAATCTCCTCAATCGTTGCCCGCTCGTTGTACACCGGCATGACGATGGACACCTTCGGGTCGCTGAGCGCCCCTGGATTGCGCCGTCTGCGCCTGGTCATGTTTAGGCCCGCATTGTAGAGGCGGTTTGCGAGAGAAGTAAAGCCAAGCTCCCGAGACACCGATTAAGTAAGCGCGACCCTACGAAGAGACATACCGCTCAGCAAGGGTGAAGAAGCAATAAAAATGGAATTGGAAAAATTGCAGAATCCAGACGATTGATTCGAATCAAGACTCTCACTGACCCCCTTTCATCGTGCGCGAAGGATGGGAAGCCGTACACTCATCTCGATTGGGATGTCACTGTTCTCGAAATTCGCTTCTAGAACGCATTTGCGCACTTTAGGCTGCTGCGCGGAGCATCCACAGGCCCTCCGCATTTGCGACAAAGCGACCATCTTGCATGAGCAGCCAACGAACGTAGGCAGTGAAGGTCTTGGACCGCGAGAAATAACCACTAGCAAGGACGCGCCGCGCGATCTCAGCTGCGGTAAGTGGTTCTTCCGATCTAAGGCAAACAAGCCGGACATAAGACAGCGCGGTTTGCTTCCCGCGAACTGGTAGCCTCGACTTGATTACCTCGCCGGCTGTTCTTGAAGTCTTCGCGGCTTCGGCCAGATGCTTGACCGCATTCTGAGAAATCGATACGAGCACGGGCTTGGTTTCTCTCAGGCGCACCCAAAGCCTCTTGAGCCATTCGATTAGTTTTTCGCGTGATGTTGGATGCAGAAGAGCAATCGCCACTGCTATTCCCAGAATCAGCTTTATCGCAGGGGGCAGTTTCCGAATCATCTCGGCAATGCCTCGGATCATCTCAACGAACACTTGAATACCAAAGGTCACTGCTAAACCGGAGCCGATTTTTACGGTTACAAGTATGCTCGTTGCGCGGGCGTAGTCACGTAGAACTGAGTCAAGTTCCGGCCCGATAACGGGGACTCCCATACGCGCGAAATGTGGATCGGTCGTTCGCACAAAATCCGCACCGAGTTCTTTGGCCGTCAGCGCATAATCCGAGTCTTTCGGATCGACCAAGGCAAACTTCGTGCCATCGCCCGTTGGCGCGTAGAAACGAATCAAACTCTGAACACGTTGCCACTCGGCGGTTGCTGTTTCAATCGTGACGCCGGTCTTGCTTGCGATTAGCGGAAGATATTTTTCAATCTCTTGTTTGAGAAAAATTGGGGCGAAGGCAATCACCACGCCGGAATTAATGACCTCATGAAGGCGCGTTCTTGCGGTCGGATTGGTACGCGAGGCCAAGCGCCAGCGAAGCTCCCCCTGTATAGCGGAGGCGTCCAGCACCATCACGATTTGAACAACGTCACCCAATAGTTGACGGAAAAACGGAAACTCATCTCGCAGGTCCAGCAGAGTGCGCAAAACATCGGAGGGGATGATGACATGGGCGGGTTTTGTTTCATCAGCCATTACAATTCGATTGTAGGCACGCAGATCGGCTGCTTGTCAATGTCCTTAAATGGTCCCAAAAAGGTGCGGCCTACCACCACTCACTGAGGCACGACCGAGACCAGTACAGGCCCTTCCGCAAGCCGGGATCCTACCCTTGCCGGGCCAGTGGTACACTCCGAGTCCAGCCCAGCCATGAAGAAAGAATACATCCTCGAAGAGATACGCCGAACGGCCAAAGAGAACGGGGGCGCGCCTCTTGGAGTTAGGATGTTTTTGCGAGAAACGGGAATTAAAGAGGCCGACTGGAAGGGGAAGCATTGGGTACGCTGGGGTGATGCGGTGCGAGACGCAGGGTTTGCGCCGAACAAGTTGACGGTAGCCTATGAAGAAAGCGCGCTGATAGAAAAGTTCATCGCGGTCATGCGTGAGGTTGGCCGATTCCCGTAGTAGCTGAACTTCGGATGAAGGGACGAAGCGACGCAAGCATTCCGAACGACAAGACGTTCGCGCGATTCGGCAACAAGCAACAATTTGCAGCGAAGATTCTGGACTACTGCCGGGAGCGCCCAGGATACGACGACGTTATGGCTTTGTGCGCGGCGGTCGTTGGTCCCCAGCGGGCACAGGTTGGAGACGAGACATCGGCTTCGTCTACCTTATCAAAGCGGGCCGCTTCTACAAGATTGGTCGCAGCAATTCCGTTGGCCGACGCGAGTACGAGCTAGGCATTCAACTGCCCGAAAAGGCCGCCACAGTTCATACGATCCGCACGGACGACCCCGTGGGCATTGAAGCCTATTGGCACAAGCGATTTGAGACGAAACGGAAGAACGGCGAATCGTTTGGGCTTGATGCCAAGGATGTAGCGGCATTCAAGCGACGCAAGTTCATGTAGAAAAAGCCGTGAGCAACGATTATTGGATTCGCAGCGCGTCTGAGACGGTGGACTAAGCAGCCGGAGAACCGCCTACACCTTGCAAAAGGCATTGGCGAATGAAATGCGAAACATGGTACACTTGATGAAAGGAGGGAATTATGGTCCACAGTCAGCGATGGGAGTTGCCGTATCGGATGATTTTCTTCAAAGTGTGGGCGCAGTTTCTTCCTGTCCAAAACCAAAATGTCCGCGAACTCCAAATTCAAGTTTCAAAACTCGAACGAATCGCTGGGCTGGACCTGCTGCATTTCATGGATCGCTTCGAATCTATAAAAAGGGCTAAAAAGATAACGGCGAAGCACTTTGAGCGAATCAATTCCCAGTATAGGACTGTTGTCTCGCACGTCGAAAAGGTCTATCAAGATGTTGCAAAATACCGAGGCACCCCCCTAACGAGAGCGCGCCTGAATGAAGAGCTGTTCGGCGCGAACGGCTTTATACGTCAAGCCGAAAGCTACGGCAGACAACACGCCCCGAAATAACTTCAAGGGGTAACAAAACCAATTCTCATCGGAGACGGAAGGAGAGTTTAAATGATCTCTTTGAAAGTGGATTTCAACGAAGAAGAATTCAAGAGGAATCTAACGGAAGCGACCTTTAAGGCAGCGCAAGAATGCATTCAGCGAAAGGTGGCTGGCGTTCGCTGCCCGACTCACGGAGAAAATGCCAGAGCAGAATTCATCAATAAGACCGGCAACCAGTTGGAGTATCAGATTCACGCTTGTTGCGAGCCAGCCGTAGAAGCGGCTAAAGCCGCGCTCCTTGATTAGAAATCGGACAGCAGAAGGGTGCTATGCACCGACATTCCATTGACGCAAAACCAAGAGGCCCGTGCCCGGTCTGCCATCAAGGCTTCAGTCCAGCAACCGACCGCCAGTGGGAACAGAGATGGAGTTATCACTTGCGTGGGTCCCTGCGGCATAAGAAATACTTAGAGCTGGCAAACAAGCCAGCTACGCACATTATCTTGCGCTCACGGCCTCCTCAAGCTGAATCACCCTTGCCAACGGCGTGAGCACGATTCCCTCCACGACGGGACACAAACTTTTGGTTTTATCATTGCTGAGGCACGTTCGCTTTGTCCATTGCCTATGAGCGAAGCAGTTCCGTGTACCCGCCGTGTACCTCACTTGGGCGAATCCGGTGTTTTTGGCGTTTTTCTCGTTTAATAGAATCAATAACTTACGCGTTTTCAGCGTCGCTTTTAGTCCGACCCCCACCACCCCTACCAGTTTCAAGTCCGCTCGATTTAGAGCGCACACGAAGTTCTCCGCCGTGAGACAACGGACCCACCCTTTCGCAATTTCACGAAAGGATGGCCCACCTGCCGGGCGTTTTAGTCGGATCGCTTTCTAGTGCGAATTTCCTTGACACTGCCTGGTATCGAAACGTGTGCGATCCTAACATCGCTCTTCCGTTACAATGAAGACGTATGGACACTGAGAGGCCACAGCGCGCTACTGCCAAGAAAAGGTGGCGCACTGCGCGGAGGATGGCTGGCTTCTGCCATGACTGTGGCGAACTGACGGAGCCGGGCAAGTCGCGCTGCGCGAGGCACTCCAAACAAACAGCCGAGGCTTTGAAGAGGCGACGCGACGAGCGCAGGGAAAGTGGCCTTTGCGAGCGCTGCGACAATCCGGCGGACCCGGGCAAGGCCCGTTGTGCCACGCACAGAAAACAGCGTAGCGAGACCATAAAGGCCATCAAACTCGAGGTTCTCTCCCGATACGGCAAGGGTGGAAAGCCTGTTTGTTGCTGGCCCGGCTGCGTTGTGTCCGATCCCGACATGCTGACGCTCGACCACGTAAACGACAACGGAGCGATGCACCGCCGCGAAACGGGCCTTATGGGAAAGACCTTGTATGCACGATTGAAGAGGCAAGGATGGCCTTCGGGCTATCAAACCCTGTGCGGTGGTCACCAGTGGAAGAAGGAAGTTCTCAGGCGCCGCTTAGGTAGCTTCACTTCCTCTTCAAATCCGTCCAAATTTCGGCCCAAATCAGTCCTTGACAAGCGGTAGTCACTTGCGCTATACGTACTTGTGTTGCAATCGCCAGGCGTTTGCTAGTTGGATTGGTCCTGCCAAACGTGCCGCCTCGATATGCCTCAGGGTTGACCTCTAACAGTTGATCCAAGATTCGAGATTTGCTCGTCCCGAACGGTTTTTGCAAAGGCCCCAAGGAGTCGGAAAATGACAAACTGCAGCGCAATGACGCATAACCTCTTTAGTTTCACACTCTTATCAAAAAATGCGTCTGCAAACCATTTAGAATCACACTCTTGCAAAAACAAAGGACTTAAAGTCCCCTGTTTTCACACTCTTACAAAAAACATAGGGGGGAGGGGGGCCCGCGCCGGGGCCGCGAGAGGGTCATCTGTCTCCTCTAAATCATGTCCCTCCTCTACGTCATCTCCCTCCTCAACCTCCGCTTTGCCTTTTCCGGCCGACCGATTATCCTAAGGCTTCGCTCGTCACCCATGCCTACCTTTCATATCGAACATTTCGGCTGCCGCGCCACCCAGGCCGACGCTGCCGCAATCGAGCGCCAACTCCTCGATTCCGGTTACTTGCCCTCGGCCAGCCCGCGCGACGCCAGCGTCATCGTGGTCAGCACCTGCACGGTCACCTCGTCCGCCGATCAGCAGGCGCGCCAGGCAATTCGCCTGCTGCACCGCGAGAATCCTCATGCGCGCATCGCCGTCACGGGGTGTTACGCGCAGCGCGCTCCCGAAGAAGTGGCATCGCTCGATGGAGTTTCCTGGGTCGTGGGCAATTCCCACCAGACCGAAATTCCCCGCCTCCTGAGTTCCGAGGCGGTTCCATCGCTGGCCGCCTCTTCGCCGGCGTCCGCTTTCTTTCCTGTGGCGCGCCTTGACGGTGAACCTCTCTCCCTGGCTCACGGCCCGACAAAGATTCTTACCGGAAACATCTTCGAGCAAAGCGCGCTCTCAAATCTTTCCGGCGCGCCAGTGCTTGGCGATGAAGACGGCCACACGCGTCCCATCCTGAAAATTCAGGATGGCTGCAATCATCGCTGCGCCTATTGCGTCATACCTTTTGTGCGCGGACGCAGCCGCAGCCTTCCGCCGGAGGCTGTTCTTCGTCAAATCAATCGCCTCTGCGCCTCGGGAGTCAACGAAATCGTTCTCAGTGGCATCAATCTGGGCAGCTATGGCCTCGATCTCAGTCCCCGCGTCGAATTCGGGGATCTCCTCCGCCGCATCCTCGATGAAACTCCTCTCCTGCGCTTGCGCGTCAGCTCGATCGAACCGATGGACGTTACGCGCGACCTGGTCGAGTTATTTGCCGCCACCGACCGCATCGCACACCACTTCCACATTCCTCTCCAGTCCGGTTCGGACCGCATCCTGGCGGCGATGCACCGCTGGTACCGCGCCGCACACTACGCCGCGCGCGTTGAACTGATTCGCGAGCGCCTCCCCCACGCCGCCATTGGCGCCGATATCATCGCCGGCTTCCCCGGTGAAACCGAAGCCGACCACCGCGCCACGCTCTCTTTCATCGAACAGTCGCCGGTCACCTACCTTCACGTCTTTTCGTTTTCCAAGCGTCCTGGCACTGAGGCCGCGCAGCTCACCGAAGAAGTCCCCTCCGCCGTCATCAGGCGGCGCGCCCGCGAACTGCGCGCCCTCGGCGAAGCAAGAAGCGCCGCCTTTCGCGCCTCGCAAGCCGGTCGCCGCATGCGCGTGCTGACTCTCCGCCACGCAGACGGAGGAACGTCGGCCGATTGGACCCCCGCGATCTCCGGCAATTATTTGCGTGTCCGCGTGTCGGGACTGTGGCCCGCCAATCAAATGTTGGACGTTCTTACCGGTCGCTCCGCCGGCCCTTATCTTGGCGGACAAATCGTCCCTGCTGCCGACTCTGCCGTGGCGCGGTGTGTCGGAGAGCCATGAGACCATGCTGATCCTCGGCATCGGAAGCCTCGGGCGCGACTCCGCTGCTGCCTTGTTCGATGACTCTTCGCTCCTCGCCGCCATCGAAGAAAACAAGCTCAGCCGTTCGCCGGGCGCAGACGCCATTCCGCGCAACGCCATCGCCCGCTGCCTCGAACTCGCTGGCGCGCAAGCCACCGATGTCTCTTTTGTCGCTCTGGCCAATCCCCGGATGGATATGGGGCGGGAACTTGCGCAACTCCTCAAGCCCCGGAAGTCTCGCTACTTCGATCATCACCTGTGCCACGCCGCCAGTTCCTTCTACGCCTCCGAGTTCGATCGTTCTTTGGTCCTGACGCTGGACGAAGGCGGAGACGCAGGCTCCGGGCTGATCGCGCTGGGCGAGGGCGAGAATCTTCGTCCGCTCACGCGCCTCAAGTTCTCGAATTCGCTCGGATGGTTCTACTCGCGCGTCACCGAACTCCTCGGTCTGCGCCCGCATCGCGATGAGCACAAGGTGCAGTGGCTCAGCAAGGATGGCCCCCCGGACTACGTGCCCGCATTCCGGAAATTATTTTCTCGGGATTCCCGCGGACTCCCCGTTTTGGATCGCCAGTATCTCGCGCGCAGCGCGGACCACCGCGGAACGTTTTCGTCCAGAATCTATCGGGAGCTTGGTCTCAAGCCCGGCGCTTCGCCCTCCGCCCCGGCCCTCCGCGCCGCCATCGCTCGAAGCGCGCAAGCGGTTCTCGAAGAGAATGTCCTCGAAATCGTCGAGCACTATCGCAAACAGACCGGCGCGGAATCGCTCTGCCTCGCTGGAGGTGTGTTTCTTAACGTCCTCCTCGTTCGCGCCCTCGAAACGCGGAGCGGCTTCCGCGGAGTGTTCGTCCAACCTGTCTCCGGCAACGCTGGCACGTGCCTCGGCGCGGCGTTCCTCGGCCGCAAACACCTGACCGGCTCCGCCGGCCGGAAGCCGCTGTCGCATCTCTTCCTCGGCCCGGAATTCACCTCCGCCCAGATCAAGCCGGTTCTCGACAATTGCAAAATCATTTACAAATACGTTTCCGGCGAAGAGCAGCTATTCGCCGAGACCGCCCAGTTGCTCCAGCGCGACCGCATTGTGGCCTGGTGCCAGGGCCGCACCGAATTTGGCCACCGCGCCCTCGGCAATCGCAGCATTTTGGCTTCCCCTTTCTCGGAATACATCGTCGAAAATGTGAATCAATACATCAAGCATCGCGAGGACTTTCATCCCTTCGCCCTCTCGGTTCCTTCCGAATCCGCCGCCGGGCTTTTCGACTGCACTCCCAACTGCCGCTTCATGGCTTCGCTCGGCACTTTGAAAAAAGATGTGCCCGCGCTGGCCCGGTTTGCATTTCAGGATCGCCAGGTGCGCGTCCACACCGTCGAAAGGGAATCCAACCCTCGTTTCTGGCGGCTGCTCCACAAGTTCGGTGAACAGGCCCCCGCGCCGGTGCTGGTCAACACCTCGTTCAACCTCTTCGGCGAGCCGCTGGTTTCCGACCCGCGCGAAGCGATCCGCAGCTGTTATTGTTCCGGGATTGACGCCCTGGCTCTGGGTCCGTTCCTGGTCGTCAAGTAGGGCTCGTTCAACTTTCGAAGATAACTTGTGCCAGGGCTTCTTTCGTCGTGTGTGTAATGGTCATCGAGATTTGCTTCACGCCCAATCGTTCCGCAATTTCTCCCGCCGCCCCGCGCAGCGCCAGCATCGGTTTTCCGGAATCCTCCCGCATTACTTCAATGTCTTGCCAGCGCACGCCGCCCCGCCAGCCCGTCCCGAGGGCCTTCATGGCCGCTTCCTTCGCGGCAAACCGGCCGGCGTAACGCTCGAATTTGTTCCTGTGCTTCTCGCAGTAGGCGATTTCGTTCGCCGTAAACACGCGCCGCAGAAAACTCTCCCCGTGCCGTTCGATCGCCGCCCGAACGCGCTCCACTTCCGCGATGTCCATTCCCATG
>DASWCG010000144.1:0-2481 GCA_036390175.1 Candidatus Acidiferrales bacterium
CGGGGAAGCGCTTTATCTGCTGCCCCGGCACGTTTGTCCCACGGTCAACAATTTCGATTGTGCGCTGCTGGTGCGGAATGGTGAGATCGAGTCGCTGGAGAAAGTGTCGGCGCGCGGGCGCGAGGCGCCGCTGCTTCGGACAACCAACAAGGCGGTTTCCTCCAGAGGTTGAGAGGCTGTTGAAGAGACGCAAAAAAGCAGGGTCCCAGCCGACCCTCTCGCGCCGGAATAAATTCCCGCTTTAGTTATGACTGGCTTGCCTATGCCTCGAAAATAACTTGTGCCAGTGCCTGAACCTTTGTGTGCGTGATGCTCAGCGCGACATGCTTCACTCCGAGCTGCTGGGCAATTTTTCCCGCCTCGCCCCCCAGTGCCAGCGCCGGCCGCCCGCCCGCCTCCCGCACCACCTCCAAATCAACCCAGCGGACCCCGCGTCGCCACCCTGTTCCTAAAGCCTTCATTGCTGCCTCTTTTGCCGCAAACCGTCCGGCGTAGCGTTCGTATCTGTTCTTGAACTGCTCGCAGTACTCTCGTTCCTTCGCCGTGTACACTCGTCTCAGAAATACTTCACCATGGCGCTCAATCGCCGCCTGGATGCGGCCCACTTCGGCAATGTCCACACCCATTCCTATGATCAAGACACCTCCTGCGCTCGGCTCACCGGCTGTCTCCGATTATACTGGTAGAGTTGTGGCTCCCACGAAATCACTGACGGCCAGGCGCATCGTCCGCAAACAGCGTATTCGAGCGATTTCACCGCCCGCTTGGACCGAGCATGTCGCCCAGGGCATTCGAATTCTGCAAGTGCCGGCGCTCGCGAAAATTCCCTGGCTCGTCCACGGCTTCAGCACCCGAGCGGGCGGCGTCAGCGCTCTCGAAGGCAAAAGGGTCTTGAATCTCGGTTTCACGGAATGGGACACGCGGGAACTTGTTCTCGAAAATCGTCGCCTCTTTCAATCTGCCCTCAATGCAGACGTTCTCACGCTCGTTACCCTCAGGCAATTCCATTCGGATGTTGTGCAAGTCTTCGATTCCGTTCCCGCCGAGTCCTGTCGCGGTGACGCCTCCGCAACAATTCGCCCCGGCTTGCTTCTCGGCGTTCAGACCGCCGATTGCCTCCCCATTCTTCTCGTGGATCCCAAAAAGAGAGCCGTCGCCGCCGTTCACGCCGGCTGGCGCGGCACACTGCAACGCATCGTCACAAAAGCCATTGGGAAAATGCAAATGCAGTTCGGCTCGAGGCCAGATGGCCTGCTCGCTGCCATTGGCCCTTCCATCGGGGGCTGCTGCTACGAAGTCGGCACGGAAGTTTCCACAGCCTTCCTCTCCCAATTCCCCAACGCGGCCGACTGGTTCGATGAACTCCGCACCGGCGACGAGCCCAATTCGCTCCAATGGCTGAACATGGCCCCTCCCGGCCATCAACCCCCGCCAAAGAACGTCTTCCTCAATCTCCGCAAAGCCAATCGCGCGCTACTGCTCGACGCAGGCCTCCGTGCGCAAAACATCTTCGTCGTTGACCTTTGCACCGCCTGCCACCGCGATCTTCTCTTCAGTTACCGCAAGGAAGGCGCCATGTCAGGCCGTCTCATGTCCGTAGTCGGCATTTGCAAGGTCTGATCGCATTCTCGTCGCAGGGGTGCAGCGCCTGTCCCTGCGCTGTCGGGATGCTGCTCCCCTACTGGATAATGGATACCAGTCCGGTTTGAGTGGAGCTGTCCAAGAGTGCCAGTTGTCCGCACGCCGCCATCACATCCCGTCCGCGCGAATAACGAACAAACGCCGGCACGCCGCGGTCCACCAAAATTCGCCGAAACTCCTCAATCCTTTCTGGCGATGATTCCTGGTAGGGGAGCTCTCCCGGGTTCCACGGAATCAGATTCACCTTCACGGATTTCATTGGCGCCAGCAACTTCACCACGCGCCGCGCATCTTCCTCGGAATCGTTGACTTCACCCAGCATCACGTATTCGAACGTCAAGTGCTCCCAGGGCCGCCGTGGATATTTCTTGCAAGCATCCATCAGCACCGCAAGCGGATACTTCTTATTGATGGGCATCAGCGCATCGCGTTGCTCATCATTCGAAGCGTTCAGCGAGATCGCCAGTTTGGGCCGTACCTTTTCCTGCGCCAGCCGCTCGATTCCCGGCACAATCCCGCTGGTCGAAAGCGTCACATGCTTCGGCGAGATTCCCATGCCTTCCCCGTCCAGCATGATCCGCACCGCCGCCATCACCGGCTCGAAATTCAACAGCGGTTCGCCCTGGCCCATCAACACGATGTTCGTCTGCGGCGCAAGCTCCGCCTTGTGCTCTTCCAGCGGCAGCAACGCCTGCGCCAGGATCTCTCCCGCCGTCAGGTTTCGAATCAATCCGAGCTGTGCCGTCAGACAGAAATGGCAGTCCACCGCGCAACCAGCTTGCGTGGAAATGCAAATCGTTTGTCGCCCCTCGCTCGGCATGAACACCGCTTCGACCGAAG
>DASWCG010000145.1:0-15254 GCA_036390175.1 Candidatus Acidiferrales bacterium
CAACAGAATATAGCAGAGCGCAGAAAGATTCACGGGTCAGGAAGGCCGGCACTTGTCCAAGCTGCAAGCCGGCGCGCCAGTCTCCAACAAAGCTCCTGCGGCGTCAATGAGAAAACCAACGGGCCAGCAGCGGGGCGCTTATTTCGCGGCCGCATCGCCGCAGAGCGCGAGGATCTCATTTTCCGTAAGCACCCGAGCAGAGTCTTTGGCGGCGCCGTAGATGCGGTTGACCAGCTCTTCGCTGACGGCAATCTTGCGTTTCTCGAGCCAGTAGATCACGTTGGATTTCCCGCTCATGGGCCCGATTTCAATCACCTGGTCAAGGCCAAACAAATGCGAGGGAACGCCGCTGTAGACCGCGTCCGCCAGATCCCGATTGTTCTTCTTGTACGCCTTGATGATTGCGGCAGCGTGTACGCCCGTGGCGGTGCGGAAGGCGTCGCGGCCTACGACCGGATAATTCGGGGGAATCACCGTGTGCGTGGCCGAGGCGACCTTTTCGCAATATTCCTTGAGGCGCGAAAGGTCGCGGTCAATCACGCCGAGCAGCCGGAGGTTCACCAGCATCAGCTCCATGGGCGTGTTTCCCACGCGCTCGCCAAGCGAGTTGGCGGCGGCGTGCACCTGGTCGGCGCCGGCCGCAATGGCCGCCAGCGAATTCGCGACGGCCAGTCCGCGATCGCAATGCCCGTGCCAGTCCACGCGAATCTTTTCGCCCGACGGCTGGACAACTTCCTCGCGCGCAAATTTCACCAGGTTGAAGGCGCCCTGCGGCGTGGCGTGGCCGACCGTGTCGCACAACACAATCGCTTTCGCACCGGCTTGGAGAGCCGTGGAATAGAGTTTCCTGACGGTGTCTGCGTCGGTGCGGATGGTATCTTCGGTGACGTACATCACCGGCAGTCCCTGCGCCACGGCAAAGCGAACGGCCTTCTCCGTGGTGCGCTGGAGGTGGTCCACACTCCAATCCTCCACCAAGCGGCGGATGGGGCTCGTGCCCAGAAACGTGGCGGCTTCGATGGCCATCCCCGTGCGTTGGGAGATTTCCGCGATTGGGCGAATATCGCTTTCCAGAGTTCGGGCGGCGCAGTTCGGCCGGATCCTCATTTTCGCGCGAACGATCTCACGCGCCAGGGCTTCCGCGTCGGCGGCGGCGCGCGCACCCGCGCCGGGAAGCCCGATATTCACGGAATCAATTCCCAGGGACTCCATCAGATGGAGGATTTCGATTTTTTCCCCGATGGGGGGATCGTGCACGGAAGGGTTCTGCAAGCCGTCGCGGAGGGTCTCGTCATCGAGCATCACGCGCGTGTCCGGGCGAAGCTGGGGGCCGCCCGCTTTGTTCCAATCGTAAATCAGTTCGCCGTCCTGCATCTTTCGCTGGCTAACTTTCTTTCTGGCGAAGGTGAAGCATTCGGCGCGCCTTTTCTTTTCTTTCCCGCCGCTAATAGCGGAGCGTATAGCTCCGCGGCATCTGGGCAGGGTCCGGCCTATAAAGAGTCTTACAGAATTCACAACGGTAGATTTCCGCCTTCGGACCGATAAGAGCTTCCACTTCCTTGGGATAGTCGTACCAGCGCTTCAGATGGCCGCCGCAGAGCTTGCCTTTCTCGTCTTTTTCGTCGCAGGCACGCTGCTTGGGTTTGGTCGTCTTGATCTTGGGCGCAGTCTGCTGCGGCGCAGGAACGGTTGCTGCTTCGTCTGCCATTCTGGCTCCTTGAGCTTCCCGGTAGATGGGCCGAACTAGATTCTGTGTCCGCGAAACACCGCACGCATGGCCCCGCGCGCGCTGCGCCAGCGGTGGCGCCATTGCGGCGCGAACAGGAACTGCAGAAAGCGGTCAGCCGCCTGGCCAAGTTCCTCGTCGTAGCCGTACCACCAGGATTTCGGCCAGCGCGGCAGCCGGTCCACGTCGACGTATTTTACTTGAACCATTTCGAGGAGACCAAACTTCGAGTGCGTGCGGCCCCAGCCGCTCGACCCGCGGCCCCCGTGGGGCGCTTCGGCGATACCGAAATAGCTGGCGACGTCGTTGACCATGATGGCTCCGGCGCGAATCCCTGCAGCCAACTGCCGGCCGCGGCGCCCGTTGGCCGTCCAGATACTCGCCGCGAGGCCGTAGGGGGAATCGTTGGCCATGGAAACAGCCTGGTCGGCATCGGCCACGCTGCGAATCGCCAAGACGGGCCCAAACGTCTCTTCCTGCATCAGCTTCATCGAATGATCCACATCGGCGACAACGGTGGGCTCGAAGAAACATGGGCCCAGGTCCGGGCGGCGCCGCCCCCCGGCCAGAATTCGCGCGCCGCGGGAAACAGCTTCCTGCAGCTCCGCCTCGACACGGTCAACGGCTGAGGCGCGAATCAGCGGTCCAACTTCCGTGTTGGGATCCATGCCCGGACCAAGCTTGAGCAATCTCGTCTTTGCAGCGCAGCGTTCTCCAAAAGCCTCGGCGATTCCGTGTTCCACGTAAATGCGCTCCACCGAAAGGCAGGCCTGGCCGCAATTCGTGAAGCTGCCCCAAACTGCGGCGCTCGAGGTCACCTCCAGGTCGGCGTCGGCGAGAACGATCATGGCGTCTTTGCCGCCCAATTCGAGCACGCACGGGATGAGCCGCCTGGCGCAAGTTTCCGCAACGCGCTTTCCGGTCGCCACACTTCCCGTGAAGATGACCTTGTCGGGTCCGGCATTGATCAGCGCTTCCCCGAGTTCGCCGGCTCCTTGCACCACCTGAACCAAGTCGCGGGGGAACCCTGCTTGCTCAAACAGCTCACCCACCAATGCGCCGCACCAGGGAGTCAGCTCCGAAGGTTTCAGAACGGCGGCATTGCCGGCGACAACGGCGGGAATAATCTGCCCCAGCGGAACCGCGAGCGGATAGTTCCACGCTCCGATCACGGCAATGACACCGAACGGCTCGTAGGAGATCCACCCCGCTTTGGCCTTCACTGCGGTGTTGTGGTGCGGCACGCGCTCGGGTTTCAGCAACTGCAGCGCTTCCGTGGAATAGTAATCGGCGGCATCGAGGGATACGAACAAATCGGAGAAGAAGGACTCGACGCGCGGCTTCCCTGACTCGCGCGTGATGATTTCAGCCAGTTCTTGCCGCCGAGCGTAAATCTTTTCGCGCAGAAGACGCAGCAGTCCGCAGCGCGCCCGCAAGGGCTCGCGCGCCCATTCGGCCTGAGCACGACGCGCGCGCGCCAAGATACCCGGAATGCCGGCAATGGGTGTGGTCTCGAACCGGCCCAGGATATCTCCGGTCGCCGGGTTGATGGAGGCAATCGAAGAAGAAAGAGCGGCATGGGAGCTCATCCCTGTGATTTTACCTGAATTGAGTTCGGCTTCGGTTGTGTTTCTCTGAGCGCCCTTTCTGGGCCCAATTCTCTCGCTGTCGGTGCGGCTGCGACTCAGTCGTACCATTCAGCGCCGAGGTGCGTCGAGAACCGTTTTCGGAGACCATTACAAGAGACAATCTGCAGCTCGGGGCGATTTGGACGTTAGGGGGAATTCTCGGGCGGGACGCCGGGAGCTTTAGTTTCTTGATTAAGATTTACGGGTTCCGGCGCCGCTGTATAGAGGGCCAAGCCACTGCGGCTGGGAGCACCTGTTTTCTGCAAGAGATGTGACACATAAACTTTGACGGACTGTTGGGAAAGGGCGAGGTGTTGGGCGATTTCTTTGTTGCTCTCCCCTCGACAGGCCAGCGCCAGCACTTGCTCCTCGCGCTTGGTGAGAGTCAAGGAATGTGAAGCGCGAAGAGGCGGAAGAAGTCGCATAATTTTATGAAAGGTGCGGGCGTCGCAGAAAATTTTTCCGCTAGCAACTGCAACGATAGCGCCCTGCAAATCCTTTTCGGAAGCAGGGTGTTCGAGGATACCGGCGGCGCCGGCTTTTAGACCAACAGCAATCAGTTCGAAGTCTTCCCTACCAGCGAGCAATAACACCGGGGCGACATGAGAGTGTTGCAGGACAAGCTCTTCCAGTCGTTGCGGATTCCGGCCAATTGTTGCGGTATCGAGCAGAACTACCTCGGGGCAGGCCACTTTGTTGCTGCGGCGAGAGGTGGGCCCAGGCACGGTCACCGTCACAGCAAAGCCCATCCGGTGAAGGCGCGGAGCCAGCGCTTCTCGGAGGAGAGGAGAATTCTCGGCGAGCAACACTTTGATAGGATGCACCGGTTACCCCAGTCCGGGCGGACCGGGTAATAGTAGAGGATATGACCCGGATTAGCAAGGAGTATGCTAACCCGGACGTTAACGCTGGTAGACCCATCTGGCCAATAGACTCCGCGAAACGGCCGGCCTATTGTTTTCTCTCCGCCAGCCGATTACTTTCCGAACAGGAGGTCATCCGTGCAAGAACAAAAAGCGTCTTCCAGGGAGAATCCGTCACCAGATGTTGAATTGGCGAAGGAACGCAACGGAAACCACAAGATAGGACCGACAAGGCGACAGTTGCTGGGGGGAATGAGTGCAGTCACCGCCGCCGCCTGGGCCGCCGGGGCGGTTGGAGTTTCGCCGCTGCTCGGGTCGAAGGCAACGACAGCAGAGGCGAAGGAATGCGCGCCGTTCGTCAAGAACCCGAGTAAACGCGCCACTCAGCTTCAGAACATACGTGACACCGCGGCGACCAATGCAGCTAACTTCGAGACCACCGTCATTCCCCATCCCACCAACGGCGACGAGGAGCTGTACGCCAGCCAGGGATTTGCTGGCAACTTCTCGAAGACCTTGCACCATGACTCGACGACCGGCCTCGTCGTCCCCAGTGACTACCAGGCGCTTCTGAACGCCTGCGCAGCAGGGACGAAGGACGCCTGGGACAACGTCCCAGCCGGCGCTACCGCTCACGCAAAGCTGGCTGGGCCGCTTAGCCCGCTCCAATTCCAAATGGAGGGAGAAGACAGTCCTGCCGGAGTTATGCCCGCGCCTCCCGCGATTGCCAGTGCTCAGGCAGCGGCCGAAGGGGTGGAAATCTATTGGGAAGCCTTCTGCCGCGATGTTCCGTTCATCAACTTCGCGTCGAACCCCTTGATTACCGAGGCAGTGACGGACATCTCGAAACTCTCGGGCTACCAGGGACCCACGCCGGTCAACGCACAGAATATTTTCCGGTACCCGTTCACAGACGTGACGTTCGGCCCGTATATTTCGCAAATCCTTTACCAAGGCGGGCCAAACACACCGCAACAGTTCTTCGATGGGGTGCAATTCGTTCCGGCGATCCGCACCCGGCAACCGGTGTCGGATCCCAACACGGGGAATGTGATCGGACCGGGATTGGATTTCATGACTAATTTCACCGAGTATCTGTCTGTTGAGAATTCCGGGCAAAGCGCGTTCCAGCGGACATTTGACACCCAGCCACGCTTCATTCGGAGCATGCGCGATCTGGGTGCCCTCGCGGACCAGGACACGATCTTCTCGATCTACTTCCGGGCCGCGATTATTCTGGGCGCTTTGGGCGTGGGGACCTTCGTCAACAATCCCTATAACACTGACCCCAGGATCAGCGGCTTTAACACATTCAGTGGCGCGTATCTGGACCAGTTGATCGGAGAAGTAGCGAAGTCGGAGGCTGCTGCCTTCTACCACAAGTGGTACGTGCACCGGAAACTCCGGCCTGAGGCGTGGGGTAACCTGGTGGACGGAATACTGACCAAGAGGTTGAGCATCAGTCCGAGCCTGCACTCGGATATGCTCAATTCTGCTGTGCTACCCAAGATCTTCACGTACAATCAACAGCTAAACCAACTCCGTGGCTTCCCCAACCAGGGCAGCTTCGTGCTGCCCCAGATGGACCCAGCGGGGTCTCCAAGCCATCCGTCCGCCCCCGCAGGTCACTCATTCACTGCGGGCGTAGGCGTCACGCTTCTGAAGGCGCTCTTGAACGTCGGCACCCCGAGCTCGCCGGTACTGTGGTCGAGCTTGGCCGCTCCGGTCATCGCGGCTGCAGACGGCTCGCTGACGTCGTACACCGGGACGGACGCAAGCCAGATGACCCTGCTCGGCGAACTTAACAAGCTCGCTTGCAACATCTCCGAGGGCCGCAACATGTTGGGAATTCACTGGAAGGTCTCGGACAATCAGAAGGGCGGCCTGATCATGGGCGAGCAACTGGTCATTCAGTTCCTCCAAGAGGCTACTGCAACCTATCCCGAGACGTTCGCGGGCTGGGTCCTGACGAAGTTCGACGGAACCACGATTACCTTTGGCGGAACCTCCACGGTAGGGCAGCCGTGTGGTCAGGACTGCCAGCTACTCGTTGTCGCGTAGTCCATGTAAAGGAGCATACTGGGTTATGCGGCTGCTTCAGGGAGAGGTGCAAGCCCAAAAGACTCCCGAATGGGAAATTAGCTCTGGTGCCTGAGGCCAGAACGGTCAGTTTTAACTTACTGCGTGAACTGCACGGATTGGTATCGGCCAGCCGTGGTCCAGAGCCGGGAAGAGCTAATCAAGTTCCGGGGCGGCCATCTAGGAATTTAGGCCGCCCCGGCTCTCTCCTTTGCGAATACATTTATAAACCGTGCCTATTCTCCCGGCGTTCGCGCGGGAGCGCCTGGACGGGGTTTCTATTCGGCACCCGGATTCCAGAGATCGGGGTACTCGACCGACACCATGCACAGGCCTTGCGGCGGGACGGTCGGACCGGACTTGGACCGGTCGCACAGCTCAAACAGGCGCGGGATGTCTTCCGGCGCGAGCCTTCCGCGTCCGACATCCAACAGCGTTCCCACCATCTTGCGCACCATGAACCGCAGAAAAGATTTTCCGCGGACCTCGAAAAGCATCTCTTCCCCGCCAGCGGCTTCGATTATCTCGGCGCGATAAATCTCTCTCACCGTAGAGCGCACACGGTCGTCCTCTTCCGAGCCTGTGGAAGCCGCCAACGAGGCAAAATCATGCGTCCCAACAAATAGCAGCGCCGCCTGCTGCATCGCCGCGACGTTCAATGGGTACGGATAGTGCAGCACATAGCTCCAGACGAACGGGGGCGCGACTCGCCCTCGGTAAATGCGGTAACGATACGTCTTTGCCAGTGACCCCCAGCGCGCGTGGAAATCCGGGCCGACCTCCTCGGCGGCAACGACTCGAATGGCGGCCGGCAGGAGCGCGTTGCAGGCGCGCTGAAACTCGCCCGGGGACAGCTCCGAACGCGTCTTGAAATGCGCGACTTGCCCCAGCGCGTGCACTCCCGCATCGGTGCGTCCCGCGCCGTGAACCGTGAGAGCCTCCTGGGTGAGGTTTCGCAGAACCTCCGCGAGCGCACCTTGAATCGTGGGACGCCCGACCTGAATTTGCCAGCCGGAAAAATCCGTCCCATCGTAGGCGAGCGTCAGCTTGATGTTGTGCATTTTCGAGGAGGATTATCCCACGCGAGCGGCTTCAGGGCGTGGCGCGAAGGAACCGGCTGCCAGGACGAATGGGAGTGCTCCCGGAACGGCAGAGAGGACAGTCATCGGATTCGTAACTGTCAATCTTGAGGTCCAGCAGGGCCTCGGAGGGGACCGGAAATTCAATTCTTCCGCCGCTGCGGTCAATCAGAGTGCCCACGCCCACGACGCGTCCACCCGCTTCTTCGATGACGCGCATAGTCTCGAACGTCGAGCCTCCTGTGGTCCAAACATCTTCGACGACGAGAACATGCTCGTCGGGCTCAATCTGAAATCCGCGCCGAAGGGAGAGAGCGCCGGTCGTGTCGCGCTCGACAAACACCGCGCGCGTTCCTCCGGCCGGCGCACCGGGCGGAGTTTTTGCCGCGCCGGGCAGCGCGCGCGCCACTTCCTGCCCCAGGATCAGGCCACCCAACGCGGGCGACGCAACACAATCCACCCGCAGGTCGTGGAATTCGGAGGCCAGAGCGCGCCCCAACATCTCGGCATAGCGCGGATATTGAAGCACAAGCGCGCACTGAACGTAGGTGCCACTGTGCATACCCGAAGACAATTCAAAGTGCCCCAGACGAATCGCCCCGACCGACTCCAGCAGTTCGCGCATCTCCTCTGGTCGCATGCGGCAGCGCCTCGCCGGGAGACGGAAAAAATGCCCGCCTCTCGCGCCGATGGCGTAGCGTAGCGGCGCCTTGCCCGGTTGTCAAGAAAAGCCAGACTTGTTAGACTCGGAAGCCCGCTGACTTGACGCTTCCACGCAAGTCGAGAGTCCCGCGGCGGTAAGAATTTTGAAACAAAACCACGCCGCTACACGTTTTACAAGATTAGTGCACATTCGGCCGGATTCTGTGCCCATCACACTGTTTGGGAGAGTGAACAATATGTTGCCAAGGCTCGCACGTACTTTCGCCGCATTGGTCCTGGCCTTTGCGATCGTCGTTGGTCCGGTTGTCCCGGTTTCCGCCCAAGAGCAGCAGCCCGCACAACCACCGGCGCAACCTGCTCAGCAGCCGCCTTCTCCGCCTGCGCCCCTGCAGGGCTCGCTCGGCTCGCTCCATCTGTCCGCGCACGATTTTTCAAAGCCTCCCCGGGCGTTTCCGATCCTTTGGAAACCTTACCGCCCGATCCATCTGGAGAGAGGAGACCTGGAAAACTCGCCGCGCATCGAGCAGATGGTCCACGACGGCAAGCTCGCGCTGAGCTTGCAGGACGCCGTCGCACTGGCATTGGAAAATAACATGGACATCATCGTGCAGCGGTACAGTGACTGGATTTCTGAAACGGACATCCTCCGGGCCAAGGGCGGCGGCATCAGCCGGGGCATCCCCTTTTCCAACGGCCAATTCGCCGAGGGCGCCAACCCCTCGCAGAACTTCGATCCCGCGATCACGACTGGGATCACATTTGACGACCGCAATATTCCCGTCAATAACCCATTCACCTCGGGAACCGGCGTTTCTACGTTTTCCTCGCTCGTGGTGCACACCGCCACGTACAACACGACGTACTCTCAAGGATTCCATACCGGCACGGGTTTTGGCGCGTTCTTCAACAACACGCGCAGTTCGACAAACTCCCCGGCTTCCATCTTCAACCCCTCGGTGCAATCGTCGCTGGGCGTTTTCTTCAACCAGCAACTGCTCAACGGCTGGGGCCTGCTCGTGAATACGCGGTTTATCCGCATCGCCAAGATCAACAAGAAGATCGCGGACCTGGCGTTTACACAACAAGCCATCAATACGACAAACCAGGTTGCCAACGCCTATTGGGAACTGGTCTTCGCGCGGGAAAACGTGAAGGTGCAGCAGGAAGCCGTGGCCGTAGCCGAGAAACTTTATTCGGATAACAAACGCCAGGTGGAAATCGGGACCATGGCCCCCATTGACGTCACCCGCGCGGAATCCGAAGTGGCCACGGATCGGCAGAACCTGATCGTGGCGCAGACGGTCCAGCAGCAACAGCAAACCTTGCTGATCAGCACGATTACCAAGGACCCTCTGACCCCGGCCTTGATCAACGTGGAGGTTATCCCGACGGATTCAGCGACGCAGCCGGTGGAAATGCAAGTCGCTCCTCTTCCGGACGCGGTGAAAGAAGCATGGGAAAAAAGGCCGGACATTCTCCAGCAGGTCGAGGATCTGAAGGCCCGCGACATCAACGTGCGCGCCACGAACAACGCCTTGCTCCCCACTTTCACTGTTTCCGGCCAGTATTTGACTCAGGGCCTAGGAGGAAATGCCAAGCTCCTGAGCGGTACCACCGTCGTGGGCATAGTCCCTGGTGGTCTGTCGGATGCGCTCAGCAATGTATTCAACAACCGTTTCCCGGACTACACGCTGCAGTTCAACTTGACCCTGCCGATCCGCAACCGTCCGGCCCAAGCCGATAGCGCCCGCGCGCTTCTCGAGCAGCGCCAGTCCGAGGCGCGCATGCGCCAACTTCGGAATAATGTTGTGATTGACGTCCGCAATACGCAGATCGCCCTCGAGCAGGACCGCGCCCGCGTCCAGGCCGCAGTGCAGGCGCGCATTCTGCAGGAGAAGACGCTCGACGCCGAGCAGAAGAAATACCAACTGGGCGCGTCCACCGTCTACCTGGTCATTCAAACGCAGCGCGACTTGAGCAACGCGCGAGGCGTGGAATTGCGCGCGCTGGTGGATCTGGCGAAAGCCAAGATTGACTACGAGCGCGCACTGGGCCGCACCCTGGACGTCAACCGCGTGTCGATTGCCGACGCCAGGAGTGGAGCGGTTGAGCGCGACACGCTGATCCCCGGAACCTTTCAAGGCGAGGTGATTGGAACTCAGAAGGCGTATTAGTCCTCGTTAAAGCAACCACTTTGGCGCACGCGGCAGCTTCAGCGGGACTTACGCCGGCCGCCGCCGACGGAGTGCTTGCGTGATTCCTTTCCTCGTGAGGATTCATCGGCGCCATGCTGCATCAATTTTTTTCCGCCGAGCCGGTCCAGGTTTCCGAGGAAGGCGTTCTTTTTAGTTCTCCTGCTGTTCTTTTTCTTAGCCATAAATGCACAGTACTCAAATGATTTGAGCACGTCAATTACGCAACGTTTCTCGCCCGGATGGCCGACAGCCCAGGAAAACGCCAAGGCCTGCCAAACGCACCTTGCCGCGCCTGCTTCCATGTCCTAAAATGAATCGAGAACGCAGCCGACAGACTATCCGGATGGCCATGTGCCTTCCAAGGGCCGGGAGTCCGTGGAAATGAGCGACAAAGGCAAATCCAGCGTGCCCGTTGCAAACCCGCCGGAGATTTCGCGGACTGCGCGCAAACCTTCGCCACGGGAGCTGGAATGGGAAGAAAAAACCCTCCGGCCCGCGCTCGAAAAGTCTCCGGAGCGAGCCGCAGAATTCACCACGATCTCGGGATATCCCATCCGGCGTCTCTATACGCAGGCAGACCTTGCCGGGTGGGACCCCGAGAAGGACCTGACGTATCCCGGAGAGCCTCCCTACACGCGCGGCATTCACGCCACGATGCATCGCGGGCGGCTTTGGACGATGCGCCAGTTCGCAGGGTTCGGCGCTGCCGAAGACACCAACCAGCGCTTCCGGTATCTGCTCACGCAAGGACAAACGGGCCTTTCGGTGGCGTTCGATCTGCCGACGCTGATGGGGTATGACTCCGACCACCCGCTCTCGGAAGGCGAAGTGGGAAAGTGCGGTGTGGCGATTAGCTCTCTGGCCGACATGGAAGTCCTGTTCGATCAGATTCCTCTGGCCGATGTGACCACTTCGATGACCATCAATTCCCCCGCGGCCGTCATTTGGGCCATGTATCTTGCCGTCGCGGAAAAGCAGGGGGCCGACTGGAACAAAATTTCGGGCACGATTCAAAACGATATCCTCAAGGAATACATCGCACAGAAGGAATACATCTATCCGCCCGAACCTTCCATGCGGCTGGTGATTGATACATTCGAGTTCTGCACCAAGCACACGCCGAAGTTCAACGCCATCTCCATCAGCGGATACCACATCCGCGAAGCCGGTTCGACGGCGATCCAGGAACTGGCCTTCACCCTGCGCGACGGCATCGAGTACGTGGAATGGGGCATGCGCCGCGGGCTGGATGTGGATGAGTTTGGCCCGCGGCTTTCCTTCTTCTTCAACGCCCACAGCGATTTCTTCGAGGAAATTGCCAAGTATCGCGCGGCGCGGCGAATTTGGTACAAAACCATGCGCGAGCGCTTTGGCGCCAAGTCGGCCCGCTCCTGGGCGCTCCGCTTTCACTCCCAGACCGCGGGATGTTCGCTCACGGCGCAGCAGCCCTATAACAACGTGGTGCGGACGGCGCTGCAGGCGCTGGCCGCGGTGCTCGGGGGCACGCAATCGCTGCACACCAATTCCCTCGATGAAGCCTGGGCGCTTCCCACGGAGTTCGCCGCCACCATCGCCCTCCGCACGCAGCAGATCCTCGCCCACGAAAGCGGAGTGACCAACACGGTGGATCCTCTGGGCGGATCCTATTTCGTCGAAACGCTGACCAACGAGGTCGAGCGCGGCGCCTGGGATTACATCGAGAAGATTGACGCACTCGGCGGGATGGTGGCGGCGATCGAGCGCTCTTACCCGCAGCGCGAGATTGCGGAAGCCTCGTACGGCTACCAACTTGCCGTGGACCGCAAGGAAAAGATAATCGTCGGCGTGAACGACTATGTGGCCGAAGAAAGGCCGCTGGAGACTCTTCAGATTGACGAAACCGTGGCCCATCGCCAGGCGGCCCGGCTCAAGAAACTCCGGGCCGAGCGCTCGCAGGAGGAAGTCACGCGCCGATTGAACGCTTTGCGCAAAGCGGCTCCCGGGACGGAGAATCTCATGCCGTTCCTCTACGAAGCCGTCAAGGCCTACGCAACCCTCGGCGAAATCTGCGACGCCATGCGCGAGGTGTTCGGCACCTACGAAGAAGTGGCCATCACTTAGGCCGCCGCCAACCAATGCCTGAAAAGAAGATTCGTGTTTTGATTGCCAAGCCCGGTCTGGACGGCCACGACCGGGGGGCCAAGATCATCGCCCGCGCGTTGCGGGACGCGGGCATGGAGGTCATCTACACGGGCTTGCGCCAGACCCCCGAAATGATTGCCTCGGCCGCCGCGCAGGAAGACGTGGACGTTATCGGCCTCTCCATCCTCTCCGGCGCGCACAATACCCTCTGCCCGCAGCTCATGGATTTGCTCCACAAGAAAGGGATGAACGATGTGGCCGTTCTCGTCGGCGGGATTATTCCGGAGGCCGACATTCCCGGATTGAAGAAGGCCGGCGTAGCGGAGGTTTTCCTCCCCGGCACTTCCACTCAGGACATCGTGCGATTCGTGCGCACCCGCGCCGCGCAAAAAGGCTGACCGCCACCCCGACCTCCGCTCTGCGCGCAAAGAGCCGTGTTCCACGTTATACTGTGACGCTCTGCCCGCCAGAGGAGCCCGCTTCTGCTGCTTTTTCTGGCGCGTGGATGGGCATTTTCAACGAGAGGTCTGCAAGTGTCCAGTTCCGTTCTGGCGTCACACATCAACCGCGAAGCTCCGGATTTCGAAAAGAACACCCGCCTCATCATTGACCTCCTCACGGAAATCAAGAACGAAGAAGAAACGATTCGCCAGGGCGGCGGCGCAAAGGCCATCGAATCACAGCATAAGAAAGGGCGGCAGACGGCGCGCGAGCGCATCGCCAAGCTCATTGATCCGAAAACAAACTTCTTTGAATTGGGCATTTATGCCGCCTATGAAATGTACGAAGAATGGGGCGGCGCACCCGCCGCGGGGACGCTCACGGGGCTGGCCCGCGTTTGCGAGCGGTTGGTGATGATCATCGCCAACGACGCCACGGTAAAAGCCGGCGCGTTTTTCCCCATGACCGCGAAGAAAGTCATCCGCGCGCAAAACATCGCCATCGAAAACCGCATCCCGACGATCTATTTGGTGGACTCCGCGGGCGTGTTCCTGCCGTTGCAGGAGGACGTCTTCCCCGACACGGACGACTTTGGCCGCGTCTTCCGGAATAACGCGGTGATGAGCGCCCTGGGAATCCCGCAAATTACCGCCATCATGGGAATGTGCGTTGCCGGAGGGGCCTATCTTCCGGTGATGTGCGACCACATCCTGATGACCGAGGGCTCGGGTCTGTTTCTCGCCGGCCCGGCTCTGGTGCAAGCCGCCATCGGGCAGAAGGTTTCCGCCGAAGAGCTTGGCGGCGCGAAAATGCATTCGCAAATCAGCGGGACGGTGGACTTCCGCGAGCCCGACGACGATTCCTGCATTCACCGCATCCGTCAGTTGGTGGATAAGATGGGGCACGGGCCGGCCGCCGCGTTCAGCCACAAGGCTCCCGTCGAGCCCGCGCATCCGGGCGAGGAAATCTACGGCATCTTCTCCGCCGATCCGGCCAAGCAATATGACATGCGCGAAATCATCGCGCGCATCGTGGACGGCAGCCAGTGGGAGGAGTATCGCGCGGAATACGGCGAGACGCTTCTCTGCGGCTATGCGCGCATCGGCGGCTGGGCTGTCGGCATCGTTGCGAATCAAAAGAAGAACGTGCAGACCACCGCGCCGGGCACCGGGCAGAAGCGCATCGAGTTCGGCGGCGTGATTTACACCGAATCGGCGGAGAAAGCCGCCCGGTTTATCCTCGATTGCAATCAAAACCGCGTGCCGCTGGTTTTCCTTCACGATGTGAACGGCTTCATGGTCGGCAAAGAGGCGGAGTGGAGCGGCATCATCCGCGCGGGCGCGAAAATGGTCAACGCGGTGTCCAACAGCGTCGTACCCAAAATTGCCGTCATCTGCGGCGGCAGCTTCGGCGCCGGCCATTACGCCATGTGCGGGAAGGCTTACGACCCGCGCTTCATCTTTGCCTGGCCCACGGCGCGCTACGCCGTGATGAGCGGGGATTCCGCCGCGGGAACCCTCGTGGAGATCAAGATCAAACAGCTCGAGCGCGAGGGCAAGAAGCTCTCCGAGAAAGAGAAAAAGGATCTCCTGGATTCGATCCGCGCCACCTACGAGCACCAGACCGACCCGCGCTACGCCGCCGCGCGGCTTTGGGTGGACGGCATCATTGATCCTGCGCACACACGCGATGCGCTCATCTGGGCGCTCGAAGCGGCCTCATTGAATCCCGTCATCCCCGAATTCAAGACCGGAGTGCTGCAAACGTGAACTCACCCTTGCAGAAGGCGATCTTCAGGACAGGTGCGCCTGCCGCAACCCTGATATTTTGTGCTTTCTTTGCATCGCATATTAGGCCACAAGGGATTCCGCAGAGTGCCGAGATTGTTGAGCTAACTCACACAGACCTCTTTAGCCTTCCGGATTGGCAGCGCAAAACTGTCTCGGTCAATGGCTTTGTTCTTGGCATGACCAGAGAACAAGCGTTTGAAATCGCTCAAGCTGACAATCTCAGGCTCCTGACGAACCTAGCCCCAAAGACGGTTGGAGAACTGAATGGACCCTGCCGTCGGGATGAAAGCTCCTGCAAGGTTTGCAGGGTTAAGGGTCCTTGGATTGGCGTGGACCTTTTCTTTGCTGCGGATCGATTAGCCAAAATCAAAGTGTCCATTCCACCGGATGACGCGGTCGAGGACGTAAAGAAAGTCAACGTCGCCCGACAATTCAAAGCTTCTACGTTTCACTTCTTCAATCACTATTCCGACAGCCTCCGGAACCTAGTGCTAGGCCCCGCTGAAGGCAAGGAGAAACCGGCGCTCCGCGGTGCGGCTCTCACCTACGTGGAATATGACTATCCCCAGTCGGGTTTGATCGTTCACACGACGATAGACAAGAGGGATCATCCCCCGAAACCATTTGATCTCGAGATTGACTTTGTGAGTCGCCAGGGAAAGCCATAAC
>DASWCG010000146.1:0-11030 GCA_036390175.1 Candidatus Acidiferrales bacterium
GAAGAAATTGCCGCCGCCGGGGCGGGCGCCTCGACGTTTTCGGATTGGTGGGCGTACAAAGTCGAAGCCTACGACGCCATCCCGTACAACGCCGCACTGATGACCCGGCGCGGCGTGGTGGTCTCCATCAATTCCGACGACGCCGAGGAAGCCACGCACCTGAACCAGGAAGCCGCCAAGACCATGAAGTACGGCGGGCTCTCCGAGCTCGAAGCGCTCAAGCTCGTGACGCTCAATCCTGCCATCCAGCTTGGCATTGACAAGCGTGTCGGCTCGATTGACGTTGGCAAAGACGCCGACCTGGTCATCTACAACCATCACCCGCTGAGCGCCTACGCCGTCGTTCAGGAGACGCTCATTGATGGCCGCGTCTATTTCGACCGCCGCGTCGACATTGCTGCCCGCGCCGATCTCGCCAGGGAAAAGAAAGCCCTCATCGAAAAAGAAAAGGCCGCGGAGAAGAAGCCCGAGGCAAAGCCTGCGGCAAAGCCCCCTGTCAAACCCGACGACAAGAAACCCGAAGAGAAGAAACCCGAAGAGAAAAAACCGGAAGCGAAGCCTCCGGTGAGGTGGGCTTTAGTTTGTGCTGATGAGCTATCGGAAGCGGCATGCTCCGGTGCCCGGGGTGCGCGATGAGGGCATTCGGCAGGAACTTGCGAGTTTCGTATTTCGCGTATGGAATTTCTGTCCTAGCGGCCCTTCTCGCGGTAATGGCAATCCCATCGGTGAAGGCCGCGCCCGCGACGTCCACCTACGCCATCACCAACGCGAAGGTATACACGCTTGCCAGCCCGCCGCTGGAAAACGCCACCGTGCTCATCCGCGACGGCAAAATCGCCGCCGTCGGTACAAGCGTCGAAGTCCCCAAAGACGCGCAAGTCATAGACGCCAAGGGTCTCGAAGTCTATCCCGGCCTCTTTGACTCCGTCACGCAGATGGGCCTGAGCGAAATCGCCGCAGTCGCCTCCACGGTGGACTCATCCGAAATCGGCCTGTACAACCCCGACGTGGTTGCCGCCACGGCCGTCCTTCCCTCCAGCGCGCACATCCCGGTCACGCGCGCGGATGGCATCACCCACGTCATCGCCGCTCCCGGGAGCGGCGGCTTCGATTTCTTCGGCTCGGCCAGCGTGATCGGCGGCCAGGCCTCCGCGATTCATCTCTCCGGTTGGACGATTGACGAGATGCTCATCCGGAAATCCGCCGCTATGGTGCTTCGCTGGCCGCAGATGCAAACCCGCAGCTTTGATTTAGCGACATTGAGCGTGCGGCAGCGGCCGTTCACGGATGTCAAGGCGGAATACGACCGGCGCGTCAGCGAACTCGGGGACTGGATCGAGCGCGCCCGCCACTATGCTCAGGCCCTGGAGAAGGGCTCGGCTGCCAACTTCGAACGCGACCTCAAACTCGAAGCGCTTGTCCCTGTCGTCCGCGGCCAGCTTCCTCTTTTGGTTTTTGCCTCGCGCGCGCGTGAAATCCGCAGCGCCGTGGAATTCTGCGACCAGCAAAAACTCAAAATGATCCTCGCCGACGGCGCCGAAGCCTACAAAGAAAAAGACCTGCTGCGTTCGAAGAGCATTCCGGTGGTCCTCCGGCCGACTCTCAGCCTTCCCGAAGAAGAAGACGATCCCTACGATCGCTCGATGACCCAGCCTGCGGAGCTTGCCGCCGCCGGCGTCAAGATTGCCTTCGCCAGCTTTGATAACTCCTTCGCGCGGCGCCTCGGGCAGTTTACCGCCAACGCTGTCGCCTACGGGCTGCCGCACGACGAAGCCCTCAAGGCCGTCACGCTTGTGCCCGCGCAAATCTTCGGCCTCGACAAAGAACTCGGCACGCTGGAAAC
This sequence comes from Candidatus Acidiferrales bacterium, assembly GCA_036390175.1. Taxonomy (GTDB): domain Bacteria; phylum Acidobacteriota; class Terriglobia; order Acidiferrales; family UBA7541; genus DASQHY01. The sequence continues at coordinate 1,844 of DASWCG010000146.1, forward strand.
CGGCAAGATTGCCAATCTCATCGTCACCACCGGCGACCCCCTCGAGGTCACTACGCAGGTGCGCTACCTCTTCATCAAGGGCCAGCTCACCTCGCTCGACAATCGTCACCTCCAGCTTTATCAGGAGTACAGCAAGCGGCCATAGCCCAGTTGCCGCGCTCATGGCATGGTCTCGTTTGATCCCTGCAGCCACGGGTGACGTTTGCCCGGCAATCCTCGTCTAACAGGCCAGGGGTGGCTTGCGTCCACATTCTGGAATGGAACTAAAAAGAAGCTGACTTCGTCTGACTAGAGCAGAGACCTCGATGAATACTATCTGGCAGGACTTGCGCTATGGCGCGCGGATGCTGCTCAAGAGTCCCGGGTTCACGCTCATTGCCGTTCTCACTCTGGCGCTCGGCATCGGCGCCAACACGGCCATCTTCACTCTTCTCGACCAGGTCTTGCTCCGGCTGCTACCTGTGAAGGATCCCCAGCGCTTGGTTTTGCTGACCATGCGCGGCAGGCACTACGGCAACAACTGGGGCGGAAACGCGATTTCGCTTCCCATGTTTCGCGATTTCCAGAACCACAACGAAGTCTTCTCGGGAATGTTCTGCCGCTTCCCCGTCGAGGCCAGCGTTACCTTCGGCGGAAATGCGGAACGCGTTCAGACGGAGCTTGTCTCGGGGACCTATTTCGACGTTCTTGGTGTCGGCCCGGCCCTGGGCCGCACGCTCCTGCCCGAGGATGATCGGGTTCCCGGCGGCCACCCGGTCGTCGTCTTGAGTTACAACTACTGGAAGACGCAGTTCTCGGGTGATCCCGGAGTTGTCGGAAAAACGTTGATCGTTGACAACCACAGCTTCACCGTTGTCGGCGTCGCCCAAGCGGGTTTTGACGGCGCCGAACCGGGATACGCGGCGAAGCTCTTCTTCCCCGTCATGATGCAGCCGCAGATCTTTGCCTTCACCTCCAACCTGTTTACGGACCGCCGCAGCCGCTGGGTCAATGCCTTCGGGCGCTTAAAACCTGGTGTTACGCAGGCACAGGCGAAGGCATCGCTTCAGCCTTTCATGCATTCCATGCTCGAGATGGAGGTCCGCGAGGCGGCCTTCAGCCACGCCTCGGCGTTTGCCCGCGAGCAGTTTCTCAAAAGCTGGATTGACGTGCTGCCGGGGTCGCAAGGCCGGCAGGAGTTTCGCCGGGAGTTGTCCACTCCGCTGTGGGTTCTGATGGCCACGACGGGCATCGTTCTGCTCATCGCTTGCGCGAATATCGCCAACCTCCTCCTGGCTCGCGCCACACGGAGGCAAAAGGAAATCGCCGTGCGCCTGGCAATCGGAGCCAGCCGTGCAAGAATCATCCGCCAGCTCTTGATCGAAACCCTTTCTCTTTCGGCGCTGGGAGGCCTTCTTGGGATTGCCTTCGCGTTCTGGGCGGACCGCGCGTTGATGTCCATCTACCTGCCGGCGGATTCCGTGGGCCTGAACATTTCCACGGCCCCGGATCTCCGGATTCTGCTGTTTACCCTGGCGGTGACGATTCTGACCGGCGTGATTTTCGGCCTGGTTCCGGCCCTGCAGACAACCAAGCCGAATATTGGCCGCACTCTGAAGGATGAAGCGGGAGCGGTGGTGAGCGGCGGCCACGGCGCGCTGGGGAAGTCACTGATCATTGCTCAGGTGGGGCTTTCGCTGCTGCTCTTGATCGGCGCCGGGCTCTTCCTGCGCACATTGAACAACCTGAGCAATCTGGGTCCCGGCTTCCCGGTCGAGCGGCTGGTGGGTTTCAATATTGACCCGTCGCTCGGCGGCTACACGCTCGAACGCTCGAAGATTTTCTATCAGCGCCTGACCGAGAGCCTCCGCTCGATTCCCGGAGTCCAGTCTGTCGGCCTGGCTGGAATACGAATCCTCGAAAACAACGAATGGGACAGCGGTATGACCGTGGAGGGCTACACGCCTCCGAAACCCGAGGAGCATCCGCAGCCCTTCATGAACCAGATCGGCCCGGGTTATTTTGCCACGCTCGGCGTATCTATCGTCGCGGGGCGCGATTTTACGATCAACGACAACCGCCAGGTCAAGGTCGGTCTCGAGCCCGACGATTGGACACCGACGGCCGTGATGATCAACGAGAAGTTTGCCCAGAAATACTTCGCCGGCCGAAATCCCATCGGCCTGCATCTCGGATTCGGGACCGATCCGGGAAGGCCCACGCCGATGGAGATCGTCGGCGTGGTGAAAAACATCAAGTACACGAACCTCCGCGACGAAATCCCCGAGCAGGCCTACATCCCCTATCTCGGCAGTTTCTTCGTCCGCAGCATGACCGTGTACGTGCGCGCCACCGCGAAGCCGAATCCGCTGATGAACGCCATACGCGCGAAAGTCCGCGAACTCGATCCCAACCTCCCGATTTACACCATGCGGACCGAGGAGGCACAGATCAGCGATTCTCTTACGACGGAGCGCATGATCGCCAGCCTCTCCGCGGTCTTCGGATTCCTGGCGACCCTGCTCGCCGTCATCGGCCTTTACGGCGTGATGGCCTACAGCGTGGCGCAACGCACGCGGGAGATCGGCATACGCATGGCCCTCGGAGCAGCGCAAGGAAACGTCATCTGGCTGGTCATGCGTGACGTCTTGCTGCTGGTGGTGGCCGGTGTCGTCACAGGGGTATCTGCGTCGTTGGTGCTTACGCGCATCGTGCAAAGCCAGCTTTACGGGTTGACCGCGCATGACCCGTCGACGCTCGCCCTCGCCACCGCGGGCCTGGCGCTGGTCGCCTGTGCTGCGGGCTATATCCCGGCTCTCCGCGCAAGCCGCGTGGACCCCATGGTAGCGTTGCGCTACGAGTAGCCGCGTCCGCACGCTCCGCAACTCTTGAAACATTCTTCGGGTTAGACTCGTTACGTACAACAGAGGGGCGCATGCGTTGTTTCGTGCGGGTCGTCATCATTGCGGTTGTAATTCTCTCTGCGGGCTCTTCCTCTCGCGCACAAGACGCCTCCCAGATTATTGACCGATACGTTCGCGCCACGGGCGGCGCCAAGTCCCTTAAAAGAATTCAAACCCTCACCCTCGAAGGAAGTCTCGTCAGCGATTCCGCCGGCAAGTCCGGCGCGTACACGCTGATCCTCAAGCTTCCCAACCGCTTCTACTCGGAACTCATTCTCGGCGACACGCATTGGATCGAGGCCTACAACGGTAAATCGGCCTGGCACGAAGACGCTTCCGGCGAAATCGGCACGCTTCTCGGTCCTGAAGCGATTCAGGTGGAAGCGGCGGCGCAGATTGCCAATACGCATCTGCTCGATCCCAAGAAAAACAAGATGGCTGTGGCGTTCGTCGGCCACGCGCAGGTGCGCGATCGAGATGCCCTGCAAGTGGAAGTAACCACGGCCACCGGAGTCACGCGCCAGCTTTTCTTTGACCCGCAGACGCATTTGCTGCTGAAGGAAGCCGCGGCCGTCGGCGGAGTGGACGAAGAGATTCTCTACGACGATTATCGCGCCGAAAGCGGCGTTCAATTGCCGCACAAGCTCGAGCTGCATCGCGGCGCTGAATCGTACGCCATCGGCGTCACGCGCATCGGCGTCAACGGAGTCGTCGGTGAACGCGTTTTCGATTTTCCAAAGAAGTCGCAAGTGCAGTTGCCCGACCTGAAGGCCCTCTTCAAGGAAATTGACGCCAACCAGAAGGCCATCGATAAGATAAAAGAAAATTACGCGGGAACACGCACGGAAGACGAGACCGAATTCGACGGCAACGGAAAGGTGAAGAAGCACGACGTCCGAGAGCACACCTTCTTTTACTTGGACGGCCAAGAAATCTCCACGCTCGTCAAGAAAGACGGCAAGCCGCTAAGCGATGACGAGCAGAAGAAAGAAAACGAGCGCGTGCAGAAACGCATCCGGGAACACCAGAAGAAGGAAACAAAGAAGGAAGAGAAGGAAGAGAAGGCCAAGGAGGAAGGCAAGGAGAAAAGTGACGACGATGTCGGCATCGAGGTGTTTCTCCGCGCCTGCCAGTTCGTGAACCCGCGCCGCGAACGCTTCCGCGGGCAGGACGTCCTGGTCTTCGATTTCGAGCCCAATCCGGAGTTCAAGCCGCACAAGCTGGAAGAAAAGATCGTGCAAAAGCTGGCGGGAGTCGTGTGGATTGACGAAAAGGCCCGCGATGTGGCGCGCCTCGAAGCTTATTTCGTCAAAGATGTGAAATTCGCCGGCGGCCTGCTCGCCAATTTGCAGAAGGGCACGAGCTTTGTCTTCGAACAGGCCTTCATCAACAACGAGGTTTGGCTGCCGACTTACGCAGAAGCGCATATTGGTGCGCGCGTCCTGCTGGTCAAGGGGTTCAAGATCAGCGCAGTGACGCGCTATTCGGACTACAAGAAATTCAACGTCGAAAGCCTCGCCACCATCTCGGCTCCCGCCAAGCAATAGCGCCGCCCGCGCGGCGCTCGCCCGTCGAGAGTGCGGTTTCCTGCTTCACCATCGTGACGGCCCTTCGTCGCCATAGCATTCCCCGCTACTGGAAACTGGCGACAAACATGGTATAGACTCCCATGTTTTGCTTTCCAGCCGGACGAAGAATCGCGAACCTTTCGCATTGGTGGGGGAAAATGGGGTCTCTTTCAGCCAACATCCATGCACGCTGCCCGCTCGCTGCCGCGCTTTCTACGGCCCTTCTCGTCTCAATCCTCTTCACCGCCGGGCTCGCCTTTGCCGGCCCGTGCGAGGATTTGAGCGCCCTCAAACTCCCCGGCGCCACCATTACCTCGGCTGAGTCCGTCGCCGCGGGCGCGTTTACTCCTCCGGGCAGCGCGGCGGCCCCACCCGTGTTCAAAAATGCCCCTGCGTTTTGCCGAGTGACTGCAGAACTCAAGCCCTCGAAGGACTCCGACATCAAGATGGAGGTCTGGCTGCCGGCCTCCGGCTGGAACGGCAAATTCCAGACCCAGGGCAATGGAGGTTTCGCCGGAATGATCAACTATCCTGCCATGGCCGGCGCCGTCAGCCGCGGCTACGCCACCGCCAGCACCGATACCGGTCATGCAGGAACCGCCGGGGACGCAAGCTGGGCCCTGGGACACCCCGAAAAAATCACCGACTTCGGGTATCGCGCGGTCCACGAAATGACCCTGAAGGCCAAGGAAATCATCCACGCCTTTTACGGCAAAAATCCCAAGCGCTCTTATTTTGCAAGCTGCTCGAACGGCGGACGCCAGGGCTTGATGGAAGCCCAGCGCTTCCCCGAAGACTACGATGGCATCATCGCCGGCGCTCCCGCCAACTACTTTACCCACCTGCTGACCGCAGGCGCCTGGGACGTTCAGGCCACGCAGACCGATCCGGCCAGCTACATTCCCGCGGCCAAGATCCCGGCCCTCAGCGCCGCGGTGCTCAAGGCATGCGACGCTCAGGATGGCGTGACCGATGGCGTGATCAATGATCCCAAGGAGTGCCGTTTCGATCCGGCTGCCCTGCTGTGCAAGGAGGCCGACTCCGACAGTTGCCTCACCGCCCCGCAGGTGGCGGCCCTCAAGAAGTTGTATGCCGGACCAACCAACTCCAAAGGCGAGAAAATTTTTCCCGGCCGCGTGCCGGGCGGCGAAGATGGACCTAACGGCTGGGCCTCTTGGGTCAGCGGAGCGGCACCGGGGACCAGCCTGATGTTCCAGTTCACCACCAATTTTTTCCCCAACATGGTCTTCGACGACCCAGCCTGGGATTTCAAGACCTTCAACTTCGATACCGGCGTCAAGACCGCGGACGATAAGCAGGCCGTCAATCTCAATGCCACAGACCCCAACCTGAAGGCTTTCCAGGAGCGCGGCGGCAAGCTCATCCTGTACCACGGCTGGAGCGACGCGGCCATCTCCGCGTTGAACACCATCGACTACTACGACAGCGTCGTGGCCAAGATGGGAGCCCCCGAGACCAGCCAGTTCGTGCGCCTCTACATGGTTCCCGGAATGCAGCACTGCGGCGGAGGTCCCGGGCCGAATTCCTTCGGCCAGTTCGGCGCCGGTCCGGCCGACCCGCAGCGCAATCTTCGCCTGGCTCTCGAACAATGGGTCGAGAAAGGTATCGCGCCGGATAAAATCATTGCCACAAAATTTGTGAACGACCTCGATCCGGGGCAAGGCGTCAAGTTGACGCGGCCTCTGTGCCCGTACCCGCAGATCGCCAAGTACAATGGCTCGGGCGACACCAATGACGCAGCCAATTTTGCGTGCGCCCGGGAAAAGAAGTGACGTTCCCCGCCAAATTGTGAGGACGTGTGTTGTACCGACGCAGCTCGGTTCCGCTCTGCGGCGCCCGCCCTCGGATGAGCCGCATCCTTCCTCTCGCCGCAATCTCCATCGCGGCCATTCTTTCCGGCTGTACCCATCAGCCCGCTCAAAATCCTCCCGCAGCTCCTCCCACCATCGTCTTCATGACCGACTTCGGGACCGCCAACGATTCTGTGGCCATCTGCAAAGCGGTCATCATCGGCATCGCCCCCGGCGTTCGCATCATGGACATCACTCACCAGGTCACGCCGTTTTCCATCGAAGAAGGCGCGCGTTTTCTGGCTGGCGTTTCGCGGTACTATCCCTCCGGCACAATATTTCTCGCCGTAGTTGACCCCGGCGTCGGCACCTCGCGCAAGGCCGTCGTCGTCAAGACGAAAAAGGGCCAGTTCTTCGTTCTCCCCGACAACGGACTCATCACACCGGTCCTCGATCGCGACGGCCTCGACGCCGCCCGCGAAATCACCAACACTTCCTGGATGCTCACGCCGGCGGTTTCCTCCACCTTCCACGGCCGCGACATTTTTTCCCCTGCGGCGGCGCATCTCGCCGCTGGATGGGACTGGACGCAGGTCGGCCCGGTCGTTTCCCAACTGGTCCGCCTTCAGCCGCGCGTTTCCACCACGAACGCCGGCGGAATCACCGGCGAAATCATCGCCCTCGACGATCCCTACGGCTCGCTGATCACCGATATCCCCGGCGACGAATTTCGCAAGCTCGGTTACGCTCTCGGCGACACAGTCACCCTTCGCCTCGGCGACAAGCCCTTCACCGCGTCCTACGTCAAGACCTTCATGGACGTCGCCGTTGGCCGGCCCCTCCTCTATGTGGACTCCCGCGGCCAAATGGGCCTCGCTCTCAACCAGCGCAATTTCTCCCGAACCTACGGCATCGCGCCGCCCACGCCCATCTTCATCCCCCGGAAACGGTAGCAGAGGCTTGCACTGAGCGCGGCCAATGTGCTTCAGTTCACCCTGAGCTTCGAAGGGCCTGTGTTCTTTTCCCTCCGCCCCCTATGTCTTTCCGCATTCCGTCTCTGTGTTCTCTGGGTGCTCTGTGTTTCAATCTCTCTTGCTTTTTCTTCCTGTGCGTCGTCCAATAGTGTTTTGCATCTAATCCTGCGGAGGTTTTCCTCATGCGCGAAGCCGTCCTGGTCAGCTCCGTCCGTACCGCTGTTGGCAAAGCATTTAAGGGCACGCTGCGTTCCACGCGCCCCGACGATCTCACCGCCGTCGCCATCCAAGGCGCGATCGCCCGCGTCCCCGGCTTTGACCCGCACGAAATCGAAGACGTCATCCTCGGCTGCGCCATGCCCGAAGCCGAACAGGGCATGAACGTCGCGCGCATTGCCGCTCTTCGCGCCGGTCTGCCCATCGAATCCTCGGCGATGACCATCAACCGCTTCTGCTCTTCCGGCCTCCAGGCCATCGCTATGGCCTCCGAGCGCATCATGGTGGGCCACGCCGAAGTGATTCTCGCCGGCGGGACCGAGTCCATGAGCATGGTTCCCATGGGCGGCAATAAAGTCTCGCCAAATCCCTGGCTGGTGGACAACGCTCCCGACACCTATATCAGCATGGGCCTCGGCACCGAGCACCTCGCCCGCAAATACGGCATCACGCGCGAGCAGGCCGACGAATTCTCCCTGCAAAGCCACAAGAAAGCCCTCGCCGCCATCGCCGCCGGAAAATTCAAAGAAGAAATCGTACCTGTGGAAGTGAAAATCACCGCCGTCGAAAACGGCTCGAATGGCTCTGCGCTTCCAGGCAGCGGCCGTGGAGGCACCGCCGTTGCCGTCAAGCCCGCAACCACCAAGGTCATCTTCGAAACCGACGAGGGCCCTCGCGCCGACACATCGCTTGAAGCCCTCGCCAAGCTCAAGCCCGCCTTCCACGCCCAGGGACAGGTCACCGCGGGCAACTCTTCGCAGATGAGCGACGGCGCCGCCGCCGCCATCGTCATGAGCGCCGAACGCGCCCGCGCCCTGGGCGCCCGGCCGCTTGCTCGTTTCGTGGCCTTCGCCACCGCCGGCGTCCTTCCCGAAGAATTCGGCATTGGCCCGGCCTTCGCCATTCCCAAAGCTCTTCAGCTCGCGGGATTGAAGCTCGAGCAAATTGATGTGATCGAATTGAATGAAGCCTTCGCCGCGCAGGCGCTTGCCGTCATCAAAGTCGCGGGACTCGATCCCGCGCGCGTCAACGTCAATGGCGGCGCCGTGGCCCTCGGCCATCCGCTGGGCTGCACCGGCGCGAAGCTCACCGCATCCGTTATTCGCGAACTCCAGCGCCGCAACGCCCGCTACGGCCTCGTCACCATGTGCGTCGGCGGCGGCATGGGCGCCGCCGGAATCTTCGAGCGCCTCTAGTGGCACAGCCACTCCTGCTTGCCCCGTAGGGGGCTGTGCCTACTCTTCTCGGGCGCTCGCATCCGGCATCTTTACTGTCCCTCTGCCGCCCTGCCCTGTGTCTATCCTCCCTCGCCTCCGCATCATTACCCCTTGATATACGAACTCTCTGCTAACACGCTCAATCCGAAGAAGTTAATCGAATATCTGACAGGGATATTCGTCCGCAGCGAGCCTTGCGTCCCGAAGGGACCCCTCTGCTAACTTCTTCATTTCATGGGACTTAACTTTCTATTGACTTAACTCATGGATTATGGAACAATCTGGCCCGGAAGATGGACGACGACCACTGAGAGCCGACCACTGACACCCCCATACCCTCCTGCCTGCCATGCCCTCCTCGAACGCCTTCGCCCTTCCGCCTTCAACCGCTCGCTTTCAACTTTCGGCTGTCAACTCTCGGCTTTTCTGCTCTAATTCCTTTAGATTCACACTCTTATCGAAAAACGCGTCTGCAAACCATTTAGAATCACACTCTTGCAAAAACAAAGGACTTAAAGT
>DASWCG010000147.1:0-21984 GCA_036390175.1 Candidatus Acidiferrales bacterium
CCGCTGGGTTGCGCACCCTGCGACACGACAACCGGCACCGGTGCAACCGGCATCACAATCCAGGCTAGCAGATAGCCGAGCACGGCCGGCACGAACGGGACGGGGAAAATCACGAGCAGAACCCAGATGAGCCGGACGACCGTCGGGTCAATGTCAAGGTAGGCGGCAAAGCCACCACAAACACCGGCGATTTTGCGGTCGGTCGAAGAACGCATCAGCCGCTTTGGCGGGGCCGAACTCTGCGGACCCGCTGGGGCCGCCTGGCGCGCTCCGCAGATGTAGCAGAAGTTGGAAGAAGCCGCAATCTCGCGCCGGCAATTGGAACAGATCATGATTTCACCTCCAGGATCATTCCGGACGAATCCCACATTCCCCTAAATGAAAGATACGACCGGAGCGGGCAAAAGGTTTCATGGCCCTTCGTTTGAAACGATACATCCGCATCTCTCAGAAGGCAAACAGGTCGCGGACCGCCGCGACGAGATCTTCGGTCTGCGGCAGGATTTCGTCTTCGAGCTTGGGCTGGTAGGCGCAGAACGTGTCCAGGGCAGCGACGCGGCGCACCGGAGCGTCGAGATCGCCGAACAGCTCGTCGGCGATTCGCGCGGCGATCTCCGCGCCGTAACCCCAGGAAAGAGTGTCCTCGTAAGCGACGAGGACACGGCCGGTCTTGCGCACCGTGGCCGCAATAGCCGACCAGTCATACGGCGAGAGCGACCGCAGATCCACAATCTCGACGGAGATTCCTTCGCGGTCGAGCTGCGCGGCGGCGACTTCGGCCCGGTGGACGAGCGCGCCGTAGGTAATGAGGCTGACCTGCGAGCCTTCGCGAACGAGACGCGCTTTGCCGAACGGAATCGTGAAATCGGGCCCGGGATATTCCGAGCGGTTGTAAGGCTGGCGGTAGAGATGCTTGTGCTCGAGGAGCATCACCGGGTCGTCGCAGCGAATGGCGGTGCGAAGCAAGCCGCAGACGTCGAGCGCCGTGGAAGGCATCATCACACGCAGCCCCGGACAATGCGTGAAAAACACCTCGCCGCACTGGCTGTGGTAAATCGCGCCGCCGGTCAGGTAGCCGCCAATGGGCACCCGAAGCACTGCGGGCGATTTGAACGTGCCGGCGGAGCGCCAGCGCATCACGCACAATTCATCGCGAAGTTGCATCATGGCCGGCCAGATGTAATCGAAGAATTGGATCTCCGCCACGGGCTTCATGCCGCGCGTGGCCATGCCGATGGCGCGGCCGACGATATTGGCCTCGGCCAGCGGCGAATTGAAAACGCGCCCGGGGCCGAATTTCTTTTGCAGACCTGCGGTCGCCTTGAAAACGCCGCCCTTCCCTTTTACTTCCTTGAGGTTATTCTCACGGCTGCAGTCGGCCACGTCTTCGCCGAAGACGACGATACGCTCATCGCGGGCCATTTCGTCGAGCAGCGTCGCCGAAATCATTTCCACCATGGTCTTTGGTGCGCCGTGAAAATGCGGCGCGGCTTCGAAGTTCTTTGACGCGGGGTCCACGTCGGGCGAATAGATATTGAGCAGGATGGATTCTTTCGAGGGAAGCTCGGCCGCCAGCGCCTGGTCGGCAGCGTCGCGAACTTCGCGGTCGGCTTCGGCCTCGATGGCCTCGATTTCCTTTTCGTCGAGGATGCCTTCTCGCACCAGGAACAAGCCGAATTTCGGAAGCGGGTCGCGCTGCGCTTCCTGCTCTCGCTCCAAAGCGGTCTTGTAGAGTTTTTCGTCGTCGGATAGCGAATGCGAATACGGCCGCGTGACGTGCGCGTGGACCAGCGCGGGGCCCAGGCGCTTGCGGCAGTAGCCGGCGGCGCGTTTGCAAGCCGCATAACTCTCGAGCGGCTCCGTGCCGTCGCACTCCTCAACATGCAGCCCAGGAAAACTTCGGACCAGTTTTGAGATGCTTCCGCCCGGGGTCTGCACTTCCACGGGAACGGAAATGGCATAGCCGTTGTCTTCGATCAGATACAGGAGCGGAAGTTTCTTGCTGCAAGCGGTGTTCAGGGACTCCCAGAATTCTCCTTGGCTCGTCGAGCCGTCTCCGCCGGAAACATATACGATCTCTTCCGGATAGTGGCGCACGGCGTGGCCGAGCGGGGCCTGCTGCGCTTGCTCGAGCGCATGCGGGAATTCCCCGTAGTAGAGCGTAGCCTCCGCGGCACCGACGGCTTGGAGAAACTGCGTGCCCGTCGGCGAAGACCTGCTGACGATGTTCAGCTTCTGGTGGCCCCAGTGGGACGGCATCTGGCGGCCGCCGGAACTGGGGTCGTCTTTGGCGCCCACCGATTGCAGGAGCATCTCGTAGGGTGTGACACCGAGCATCAGGGCGAGCGCGCGGTCGCGGTAATAGGGATACAGCCAGTCCTCGCCCGGACGCAGGAGCAGCCCGGCCACCGCCGTGACGGCTTCGTGACCCGCTCCGCTGATCTGGAAGAAAATTTTGTTCTGCCGCTTGAGCTGGATTTCGCGGTCGTCCAGCCGGCGGGAAAGATGCATGGTGCGAAAAAGCCGGATAAGACTGTCTCGGCCGAGCCCGTGATACTTGCTGGCGTCGAACTTGGCAGTGCTGGCGCGCGCCTGAACCGGCATGCGGTTTGACCTCGTCAGAAAAGATGGGGCCTGTTCCCGAGTAGACGCCCCATTATATCGAATTGGCGGGGCTGGGCGCGAAAAAGTGAAGCGGCCGCGCGGAATTCATGGCCCTGAATCGGAACAAGGCCGGGCGGATTAGTCCAGCGAATCGAACAGTTCGGCGGTCTTCGAGAAGTCGGCGTCGCCGGCGCGAATGGTCTTCGAGGAAGCATCTTTGAAGTGGTCATCGGCGGGGATGCGCTCGAGCCAGCGCTGCTGCGAGAGTTTTTCATGGTCGGAGAAATCGAGGCGCACGAGAAGGCGAATCCGCCCGCCCGCTTCGGTGGCGGCTTCTGCACTTTTGGATTTCTCCCCGGCCTTTCCCTTTTCTGGCTTGGCGGCCGCGGCGGCTCCTGCTTTTGCCGCTTCGGCGCGCTCAAATTTGAAAAGAAGCTTCTTGTCCAGCCGAAAGGCCTGCTTCCAGCCTTCGAGTTTGTGCCGGGCGCGCTGCGCGGCATCCTCGTTCTCTGCGAAATCGAAAATCAAGTAGGTGTATGACATACCTGTTTGTATAGCGAGAGCCTCGTTCGAAAGTCAAGGAAAAGCGGAAATTCGTTTGCATCGGCGAATCAAGAGCGATTATCATGAGCCCTGCTGTCCGAGCGGCACTTTGGCCAGCGCGAGGACATGAGCCGAAAGAAATCAGCAGGGATTTGCCTGGCGGCGATGTTTCTGGCAATAGCGCCGGGCGCGCTCGTGCGCCTGGCCGCCGCTGACCCCGCCGAGTGCTGCGCCTCGGGCATGTGTCCTGCAGGACATCATCAGCGCCGCACCGCACCGAAACCGGATTGCCACGCTCCCGCGGAAAAGCCACTTGACGATAGCTCGATGCAGCCGTGCCACCACGAGGAACAGGCCGCGGTCAACGCGCAGATCTTTTTGCCGGCTGTTGGGCCCTCTGTGAATCTCGAATGGCCGATGGAGTGGGCAATTGCCGCGCCGACGGCTCAGGCTCCCGCGTACTCCCCGGAAATCCCTTCTCCGCCCCCGCGTCCCGCCCTCCGCTAACTGCAATCGCGGTCACAAATTATTCTTTTGATCCACACCCGTGCCGCTGATTCTTTGCGGCGCGCGAACCGCTTGCAAACCAGATGCGAGGGCTTCCATGCGAAGGCAGTGGCTTCTGATCTTTTTCGTTTTGCTATTCCTAGCGGCATCCGTTGATGCGACCATCTTTGGATTGATACGCGGGATTGTTCACGACCCGCAACACCGGCCGATTCCGGGCGCAAGCGTCACGCTGAAGGCAAGGAATTCGGATTGGGTCCAAACTACAAAGACGAACGACAGCGGAGAATTCGAATTTGCCGCCGTACCTATCGGGGAGTATGTAGTGACCGTGGCGCAGCAGGGCTTCAATCAGGAGCAGCAGGCCGTCGTGGTGAAATCGGACAGCTCGCCAGTCCTGCACTTTGCTCTCAGTCTGGCCAGCGTGAAGGAGACAACGGTTGTTTCGGAGCAAGGAGAATCCGTCTCGACCGATTCCGTCGCCGCGAGGACACTTGTGAGCCGACAAGACATCGAAAAAACTCCCGGAGCGGACCGCACCAACAGCCTCGCCGTCATTACCGACTACGTTCCGGGGGCCTACATGACGCACGACCAACTGCACCTTCGCGGCGGTCACCAGGTAAGCTGGCTCGTGGACGGCGTTCCGGTGCCCAATACCAACATCGCCAGCAATGTGGGTCCGCAGTTTGACCCGAAAGATGTTGATTATCTCGAAGTCCAGCGCGGGGGTAACGACGCCGAATATGGCGACCGGACGTATGGCGTGTTCAACGTCGTCCCGCGGACCGGATTTGAGCGGGATAACCAGGGGGAATTGATCACCAGCTTCGGCAATTTCTATCAGACCAATGATCAAATTAATTTCGGCGGGCACACACAGCGCTTTGCTTACTACGCCAGTTTCAACGGGAACCGAAGCGACCTCGGTCTGGAATCCCCCGTGGGCCAAATCCTGCATGACCGCGAAAATGGCTTTGGCGGCTTCGGCTCTCTCATCTACAACACGGACCCCAGAAACCAACTCCGGTTGGTGACCTCGCTGCGCCGGGACTTTTATCAGATTCCGAATACTCCCGACCAACAAACGGCGGGCATCCATGATGCGCAACAGGAGGCAGATGCTTTTGTGAACTTGTCCTGGGTGCGGACGTTCGGCCATGGAATGCTGCTGACCGTTTCGCCGTTCTACCATTACAACTGCGCGAACTTTGCGGGTGGTAGCAATGATTTCCCGATCAGCACCACAGACAACCGCGCATCTTCTTATGCAGGCGGCCAGGCGACGCTCAGCGCGCACTTCTGGAGAAACGACGCTGTGGCGGGATTCTATGGCTTCGGCCAGCGCGACAATCAACTTTTCGGCCTGACCTTCAACGACCGAAACAATCCAAATTTCCTCGATCCGGAGAAGGTGCCGGGAAACCTTGAGGCTTTGTTCCTCGAGGACAAATTAAAGATCACGCCGTGGCTCACCCTGAGCGGCGGCGTCCGGCAGACTCACTTCTCCGGCGGGATCGTTGAGAACGCTACAAGTCCCCGCACCGGAGTTGCCATCAAGATTCCTTATTTGAACTGGGTGCTGCGCGCGTCTTACGGCCAGTCCTACCAGGCCCCGCCATTGCTCACCGCTTCCGGGCCCTTGCTGCAGTTCGTAACCAACCAAAATCTGGGTTTCATCCCGCTCCGCGGCGAGCGCGATGAGGAAGCCCAGGTTGGAGTCGCGGTTCCGTTCAAAGGCTGGCTGCTTGACGCGGACTCGTTCCGCACCCGCGCAAAGAATTTCTTCGACCATAACACCGTCGGCAATTCCGACATTTTCTTTCCTCTCACCATCAATGGGGCTTTGATTCGCGGGTGGGAACTGACGCTGCGGTCCCCCAAGATTTGGCGCCGCGGCCAAGTCCATCTGGCTTATTCCAACCAGGTTGCCGAAGCAGTGGGCGCAATCAGCGGCGGGTTGACTGATTTTTCCCCGCCGGCAGGATTTTTCGCTCTCGACCACGACCAGCGAAACACATTGAATGCGGGCGTGGACGTAGCCCTTCCCTGGAAAGCATCCGCCTCGGGAAACGTCTATTACGGCTCTGGCTTCTCCAATGGCAATCCCCCGCCGGACCACCTTCCCGGCCACACGACCTTGGACTTATCGCTTGGCAAGGGATTCGGGGAGCGCGTGTGGATTTCTTTGAACGGCCTGAATGTCGCCAACCGTCACCTCTTGCTCGATAATAGCTTGACGTTTGGAGGCACTCATTTCAACAACCTGCGAGAAATCTATGTCGAGTTACGCTACAAGTTTCATTATTAGCTTCGCGAAGGCGCGGGCGCCGCGGTCTGGCGAAGCGGAGGAGAACAACAGATGAAAGCGTTTCGCCGCCTGTTTTTATTCGGACTGGCAGCCATCCTGGTGATCCTCGCCGCCATGGCCATCTGGCTGAAAAGCACTGGACTGAGTGCGCGGCCGGAGCCGGGCGCGCTGGAGATTTCTCTGGCACGCAAGGCCCGGCGGTTCGCCATTCCGCAGAAGGCTCGCGAGCTGCAGAATCCGATGAGCGCGAGCCCTGAGCTTCTCATCGAGGGACGCCGCCACTTTGCCGATCACTGCGCGAGCTGCCACGGCAATGACGGCAGCGGCAGGACGGAGGTGGGCGGTAAACTGTATCCCAGGGCTCCGGATATGCGCCTGCCGGAAACTCAGCAGCTCACCGATGGCGAGCTGTATTACATCATACAGAATGGCGTACGTCTTACGGGCATGCCGGCGTGGGGCGAAGGCGGGTCCGACGACCATCAGAGCTGGCATCTGGTGCTTTTCATCCGCCATCTGCCAAAGCTTACGCCCGATGAAATCAAGGATATGGAACAATACAATCCGCGCAGTCAGGCGGAACAGACAGAGGAACAAGAAGAGCAGAAGTTCTTGAACACCCCTCCCCAGAAGGCAAAAGCTCCGGCCCGCAAAGGAGAAAGATCGCGATGAAGAAAACGTTGCTAGCGTTGTTGTTCATCGTTTCGCTCGCGCCATTGCTCTTGGCCCACGGAAATGAGAAGCACGTCCTCGGTACGGTCACAAAGATTTCGGCCACGGAAATCACTGTCGAAACCAAGGCCAAAGAGGCAGTCACCGTGAAGATCGTCGCGGAGACGAAGTTTGTGAAGAGCGGCGAGGATGCCATATGGAAGGACTTGAAAGTGGGCGACCGCGTGGCAATTCACGCCAAGCCCGTGGGTGATACTTTGGAAGCACACGAAGTCCGCTTCGGCAGCGCCAAGGCCGGCGCCCCTGGTAAATCAGCGAAACGCTGACCTGACAAGGGTATCTTCAGGCCTTTCGAGACCAACTTCCAGGAAAAGTAGAGCGCGTGTTTGGCATCCCCCTACGCACAGCAGAGTTTTTGATCGCACCGGATCGGTCAAAAAGTCTCTTGCGCCGCTGCACGCAGCGTGTTACCTTCCAGCGAATAAAAGGCGAAAGCGAGAAACTGGCCGAGCGGAGGCTCTGGCATGCCCAATTCACTGGCGGTTCGCGCCGCCGCGGCATCTTCACTGGCGCGCGTGCAGGAAATCCTCAACGGGTTTGCCGCGCGAGACACTTCCGGCGAAATCCTGACGGCCGTTCGCCACATCCCGGCGCGCGAAGCGCAGTGGGCCGCTATGCCGGACTGGGTTCATCCCAACCTGGCCGCTGCGTATCAGGCCAAAGGCGTCGGCAAACTATATTCGCACCAGGCCGCGGCGGCCGAAGCTGTGCGCGGCGGACGCAACCTTGTTGTGGTCACGCCAACCGCCTCGGGCAAGACGGTCTGCTACAACCTGCCGGTTGTTAATGCAATTCTTGAGAACTCCGACACGCGCGCCTTGTATCTGTTCCCCACCAAAGCGCTCGCGCAAGACCAGCTTGCCGAACTCCACGATCTCTGCCAGCGGCTGGATAACCGCTTCGGCGTGTACACCTACGACGGGGACACGCCCTCGGACGCCCGTAAAGCGATCCGCGAGCAGGGTCACATCGTCCTGACCAATCCGGACATGCTGCACACGGGAATCCTGCCCCACCACACGCGGTGGACGCGGTTGTTCGAGAATCTGCGGTACGTCGTGCTCGATGAACTGCACACCTACCGGGGCGTTTTCGGCAGCCACTTATGTAACGTCTTGCGCCGGCTGCGGCGCATCGCGAGCTTCTACGGCAGCAAGCTGCAGTTCATCTGCTCTTCGGCAACCATTGCCAACCCAGGCGAGCTCGCCACGCGCCTGATCGAAGAGGAAGCCGAAGTACTGGATTCCAATGGCGCGCCAGCGGCGGAGAAGACATTTGTTTTCTACAATCCTCCCGTTGTGAGTCGCGCTCTGGGCATCCGCCGGAGCTACATCAACGAGGCCTCGCGCGTCGCGCAGGAATTCCTGATTCGCAATTTGCAAACCATCGTCTTCGCCAACAGCCGCCTGCACACGGAAGTCCTGCTCACCTATTTGCAGCAGGCCAACCCGGCGAAGCCCGGGCAGCCCGATGCCATCCGCGGTTACCGCGGCGGTTATCTCCCCGGCGAACGGCGCGAGATTGAGCGCGGATTGCGCGACGGCCGGATCCGCGGCGTCGTTTCAACGAGCGCCCTGGAACTGGGCATCGATGTGGGATCTCTGGATGCCGCCGTGATGGCGGGCTATCCCGGCACGATTGCCTCCACGTGGCAGCGCGCCGGACGCGCCGGGCGCCGTGCCGGAAGCTCCTGCGCCGTGCTGGTGGCCTCTTCGGCGCCGCTTGACCAATTCATTGTCAAACATCCGGACTACTTTTTCGGCAATTCTCCCGAGCATGCGTTCATTCAGCCCGACAATCTCGAAATTCTGGTGAATCACCTGAAGTGCGCCGCGTTCGAGCTTCCGCTTTCGCGGGAAGAAAAATTCGGCGGTGTGGATTTGCCTGCCTTGTGCGCCCGTCTTGCGGAAGCGGGATTCCTCCACGAAACCGGCGGCCGCTGGCACTGGACGCAGGAAGCGTATCCCGCGGACACGGTGAGCCTCCGGTCGGTCTCCTCGGACAATTTTGTGATCGTGGACACCACCGCGGGGCCGGAGGTGATCGGCGAAGTGGATTTTCCCAGCGCGCTTGCCACCGTTCATCCCAAGGCCATTTATTTGCACGGCGGCCAGCAATATCACGTCGAGCGGCTGGACTTCGCGGAGCGCAAGGCTTATGTCAAGCGCGTGGACGCCGATTATTACACCGATGCGGTCCGCTACACGCAGGTGCGCATATTGGAAATTGCGGGGCAGGCGCGCGCTTCGGACCAGCGTCCGCAAATCCCCGCAGCGCGCGCGCATGGCGACGTTCTGGTCCGCTCGCAGGTGGTCGGTTTTAAGAAGATCAAATTCTTCACCAACGAAAACGTCGGCGCCGGCAACCTCGAACTCCCCGAAAACGAAATGCACACCACGGCCTACTGGCTCACGCTCGAGCGGCCGCTGGTCGAATCGCTTCCCTTTTCCATCAGCGACCGGCAGAGCGGCATGTTTGGCCTGCTGCACGCGCTCGAGTCGGTCGCGACGCTGCTCCTGATGTGCGACCGCCGCGACCTGAGCACGGCCATCGGCGAGCGTCCACCTTCTCCCGGGGTGGGCGATGAAGGGGAAGAATTCTCCTCCGCAGACTTTTCCGGGGCGCGTTCGGGGCAACAGGAAAAGGAATTTTTCGAACCGAACCTTTATCTTTATGACGCTTACCCCGGAGGAATCGGCTTCTCCGAGCCGCTCTTTCACGTTCACGATTTGCTGGTGCGGAAGACTCGCGAGCTGATTGCCGCATGTCCGTGCGAGAAGGGCTGCCCATCGTGCGTGGGCCCCGCCGGAGAACGCGGCGAGCGCGCCAAGGATGCGGCGCTGGCGATTCTGGAAAGGCTGCTCAGCTAGAGATGCCCACTTTCCCTGAACGACTGTCGCGCCTCGCGGCGCTCCGCCCGGCAAAGCGGCGGCCCGCTGCAGAAGAGGACTTCGCGGCGCGCCCTGCGGATGAGTCCGATGCTTTGGCGCGGCGGCTGGGCGCCGCTATCGGGAAGAATCGTTTCGGCGAACATCTTGTCGTGCAGCAGTGGTTTTCTTCGCCGGAGCCCTGCGGCCTGAATCCGGAAGCGCTCCGGCTTTTGCTTCCCGTCAAACCCCGGACGCCAGGAGTTCCGCCTTCGCTCAACGAACGTCTCTCCGACCCATCGCAATGGCTCTTCCTGGACACGGAAACCACCGGGCTGGCCGGTGGCACGGGAACGTACGCGTTTCTGATCGGCCTCGCCTGGTGGGAGTCCGGGGGATTGCAGGTCGAGCAGCTTTTCATGCGCGACTATGGCGAAGAGCATTCGCTGCTGGTGGAGTTGGCCGCGCGCATGGCCTCGCGGCGCGTGCTGGTTACCTTCAACGGGAAATCGTTTGATTGGCCGCTGCTCGAAACACGCTATGCCATGACGCGCAGCGTCAAGCCGCATCTTCCGGAAACGCATCTGGATTTATTGCACACCGCGCGCGCCCTGTGGAAGCTGCGGCTGGGCTCGGTGCGCCTCACCGAGCTCGAGCGGCATGTCCTGGACGCGCCGCGGCTGGGTTGGCGGCGCGACCACGACATTGATTCCGCGCTCATCCCGCAAATCTATTTTGATTATTTGCGCGGAGGCTCATCCGAACCGTTGGCGGGTGTGTTCCGCCACAATCAGATGGATTTGCGGGGTCTCGCCGCACTCGCCCGAAAAATCCTGGCGCTGCTGGAAAGCGCCGAACCGCTAGGCCTTGCGGATGATCCGCTGGATATTTTCGGATTGTCCCGCCTGGTGCAGCGGCGCGGCGAGGCCTCCCGCGCGCGGCAGCTCTACGAATCCGCTCTGGGCGCGGGTCTGCCCCGGGATGCGGGCCGCGCCGCGCGCCGCGAACTCGCCCTGCTGGCCAAACGCGCTGGCGATTTCGAACGCGCCAATGCGCTCTGGAGCGAACTCGCCGAGAATCCCCAGGGGGATCCGCAGGAGGCCTTCCGGGCCTACGAGCAACTGGCCATGTATTTCGAACACCGCGAAAAGGAGCCGCATCGCGCCGCCGCGCTCACGCGCAGGGCCCTTGCGTTCCTGGCTCGTGCGAGAGGCTCCCGGTGGGGCGCTTTCGACGAGTCGCGCGCCAGCAACCTGGAAGCGCGCTTCCGCCGCCGCCTGACACGTCTCGAGCGTCTGGAGACACGCCAAACGCAAAGGAATCACAAGCCTCCGCGGTCCGCCAATTCTCCTGCACCTTCCTCGGCGGATGCTGAATCTAATCAGAGACCGGGTCCCGGATGAGCAGCGACTCAAACGCGCCGCATTTGCCCGCAAGAAGCGGATGGTCTCCAGAGCCTGTTTTGCGCGAGGCTGGAGGAACAAGGAGACATCATGGCCACTGTTGAGCAGACTTATCTCCGTTCCGAATTGGTGAAACGCCTTGAGAGGCTCCAGTCGGCGCTATCCTCGCCGGGTGCGGATGCATCTCTCACCCAGCTCTTGAGTGAAGTCGATTCGGCGCTGCATCAAATGGACAACGGGACTTACGGCCTGTGCGAGGAGTGTCACGAAACTATCGAGGCCGACCGGCTGCTGGCGGATCCCCTGGTGCGCTTTTGCCTGGACCATTTGACAAGCGAACAGCGGCGCGCGCTTGAAGGCGACCTGGGGCTTGCGGCACGCATCCAGCGCGGCTTGCTTCCTCGTCCGGAGATTCGCGCGGCGGGGTGGGAAGCGCGGTATCACTACGAGCCGCTCGGCCTGGTCAGCGGCGACTATTGCGATTTGATCGAAGCCGACGGAGCGCTCAATTTTGTCGTGGGAGATGTCGCCGGCAAAGGCGTCGCCGCTTCGATGCTGATGAGCCATCTCCACGCAACGTTTCGCAGCCTGATCGGCGTCGGTCTCTCGCTTGCTAAAATGCTCGAGGCTGCCAATCGCGTCTTCTGCGAAAGCACCATGGCGGGGCAGTACGCAACATTGGTGTTCGGACGCGCAGCCGCTTCCGGCGAAGTGGAGTTGGTCAGCGCAGGGCATTGCCCGGTCCTGGTGGCTCGCGGGCAAGCGGTCGAGCAGCTTGATGCCACGGGCGTGCCGCTGGGAATGTTTTGCAACAGCCATTATTGCTCGCATAGGACCCGGCTCGAGCCCGGCAACCGTCTGGTTCTTTACACCGATGGTTTGTCGGAGTCCCGTAATTCTGCAGGCGAAGAATACGGTCTGGAGCGGATCAACGGGCTTCTCGGAAAGAATCACCAACTCGGGCCTGAAAAGCTTCTCGCTGGTTATTTGGCCGATGCCCGTGGCTTCTCTGCCGGCGCGGCGCGCACCGACGATTTGACCATTCTCGTGCTTCA
This sequence comes from Candidatus Acidiferrales bacterium, assembly GCA_036390175.1. GTDB lineage: Bacteria > Acidobacteriota > Terriglobia > Acidiferrales > UBA7541 > DASQHY01. The sequence continues at coordinate 12,023 of DASWCG010000147.1, forward strand.
GCGCGCCGCGTAACCGTCATAACTGCTGGGCGGCACAGGAAGTACGGCAACTTTTGTCTTCGGCTCCGGGCAGACTCCAGACTCTTTGATGGCATCGCGGGTTGCAAAAGGCAGGTCGAAGAGTCTCGGCCAAACGCTACCGTCCGGTTCGTGATCCTGGAAGCGGCGATTCGCCTGACAACAGACGAAGCAGCACGCCCATGAGATCCGCGCGCGTGAGGATTCCCACGAGTTCGCCCTTCTCCACAACGGGCAGGCAGCCGAATTTTCCTCCCTGGAGAATAGAGGCGGCCTCGGAAAGCGGCGCGTCCGGAGAAATGGTCTGGGGATCGCGCGTCATCACGCGGGCCAAAGGGGTGGTTTCGAAGATGCTGTTGTATTGTTCTTCGGTGATCGGCACCAGGCGCGAAGGCGCACATCGTTGGATGTCACGATCGGTGATAATTCCCACGAGGCGGTTCCCTTCCACAATGGGCAAATGACGGATGGAAGAGCTTCGCAAGGCCAGAGCCGCATCCACCAAGCGCGCCGTGTGCGGAAGGGAAACTGCGGGGGCCGTCATGAAGTCTCGCACGGTGTAGGATGTGGTCATCTTGTTTGGGGCCGCCCGGGCAATCAACCAATTCGGCCTGGTATATTTTCATCGCGCCGTAACGAAGTCAAGAGAACGGCGATTTCGAGTCAATGACCCGCAACCGGAATGGCTTTGTGCTCGACGAGTTTCCAGACCGCGCCATCCCACTGGTAACGATCCTGGGACATTTTCCGGCACTCCCCCGGCTTTTCTTCGTCCGGCTCGCCGCAAAAACTGAGAGAGAATCCGTCCGGGCGGTTTTCGTAGCTCGAGAGTGCAAGAAGGTCCGACGCCCAGAGCAGCCGGACTTTCTGTCCGTCGAACTGCCAGGCGTTAAAGGAGCCTGTGTGTAATTCGTCGGTTCGTCCAGAAACGGTGACGAAAACAACCGCGGGTGTGACCACCGGGATCAGGTCGAGGTATTCGTCGAAAAAGTCCTTTTGCGTATAGCGGTCAATTCGCGCCGCGAGTTGGTAACGAGCCGCGGCGCCCCGTGTGGAATAAAGCCGCACGGCGGAAGGACCACCGACCCCCAGGTTTGCCACGAGTGCATACACAGTGGAACTAGAATCGAGAGCTAAAAGGCGGTAGTCCTCTCCCACAGGAGGCGTTTGGGAGACAAATTCTGCGAGTTGCTCGTTCAGCAATGCAGGGTTCGGACGGCCGCCGGCATTCAAGCCGTCCAGCACAACAGCATCGAGTATGCCCAGGGCTTGCTCTTGTTGCGTCTCACTTTCCTCTGCTCCCTGCTGCCGATTCAGTGTAAGCTGCGCTACCAGCCGGGAGAACTCTTCGGCACGTTTGTTCTCTATCGAGCTTGTGAGGCGCTTACCGGCTGGGGCTCCGGCCACCGGCCGCGCTGCAGACAAGGCCGCGAGGACAACTAGGGGTAGAACAAAAAGGCGAAGCGCCTGGCTGCGAGTCACGCTTACAGACCTTGATTCGCATCTCATAAAGATGCCTACTGTAATCTCCGGAAGGCGGAACTGCAATCAGCGTTCCCGGGGGCACGCGGGAGCGTTACTCTCTCATGTTAATTCTGTGTGTAACACAGCAGCGGAACGGCAAAGGTTTCGCCGGAAGTTAAGCCCTTCGGCGGGAAACCTGTTCCGAATGCATAACAGAAAGTGATTCTGCTATACTTTAAATATTAAACATTCCTTTTCATGCTGCCGCTCGTAAAATCATCTTTACCAGCCGGCCTGCGGCTTCGTCAGGCGCGCGAGCGTCTCGGACTGACCTACCGCGACGTCGAGCGCGCCAGTTACGATTTGGCTGCTCACCGGGGTCGCTCCGAATTCGTCGTACACATCAGTCGGCTTGCGGATTTCGAAAACCGCGGCGTCACACCGACCTTGCACAAACTCTATTCCCTCGCCGCAATCTATCATCTGGACCCTCTCGACGTGTGCTCCTGGTATGACGTCCCGTTCCAAAGTCATTTCAGTGATGGCGGGCCCGTAAGCGCGCCAAGGACGCACCTCGCGGCGTCTCCAACTTCCTTCCGGCTTCCCGTTCGCTTTGATCCGGGATTTGACCCGCGTCGGACTGCCTACCTCTCTCGAATGGTCGAACAATGGGGGCAATTGGAGGGATCTCTGTTCAACAGCCAGGGCCGGTATCGGTACGGCTACATCGGGCTCGACGACCGCCGTATGGCGCCGTTTCTGCGGCCGGGGAGCGTAGTCCAGGTTGACCCGGCATTGCGCACCATTCACAACTCCGGCTGGAACAATGAATTCGAGCGCCCCATCTACTTTGTGGACGTCCGTTTTGGTTATCGGTGCGGTTGGTTTCAGAAGGATGCGGACCGCCTCATCCTACAGCCCCATCCGCTTTCCCAGTGCTTGCCGGAGGTCTGGCGGACCCCGGAACACGCGGAAGTCATTGGGCAGGTCGTGGGCGTTGCGATGCGTTTGACGGAACCATAACTTCGCCGGAAACAATCATTTCCAGAAGAACGCGCAGATTTGAACAGAAGAGATCCCGCAAATACCCCGGAACGTCTGTCGGAAGCAGCACACGATATGCTTGAAGGATTTGCCAACGCTCTGCCGCTTCGCCGGGAGTTCTCGATTGGGCCTCCAGGCAGATGCGAAGATCCTCGTTCTGCTTTTCGAGAGGCATTTCGAGGATGCGAATGAAGATTTCTTCGTGGCAGCGGGAAAGAGCCTGCTGCACGGCCTCCTTCGGATAAAGCGTCTGCAGTCCCGCGTGCTCGTAATTACCCGCCGATAGGTCCCGCAAAGAAGCCAGGTACACCAGTTTGCCAAATTCGCTGGGAAACGCTGCCAACGTTTTGGACGTGAAGTCCTCGATGATTCGCCGGTTTTGTTGAAATCGGTCCAGAGTCTCCACAGTTTCTCCCCGTTCTGTTTCCGGAACGTTCTCGTCTCGAGCGAAGCCTCTGACTCCCGTCTGCGCAGAATCACGGTCAGGAGGTATCACCCGGTGAAAAAGCTTTGCACGCTGCTGCTCCTTTTTGTTTTGGCGGGGCTCACTCTACAACCAGTTAGTTCTCAAGTCAACACCCAACGAAGTAACATTCAGTCGTCGAGCCCGAGGACCGACGGCGGACCGACACCGCCCTTGCCCCCTGGTTGCTGCTAGCTCGCAACCAAGTCCCTCTTATGTCGCCGAGACTGGGCGCATCTTAGTCATTTACACGGTACGTAATAAACTGCTAAGATGCGCCCGGTCATGTCTGGCCTGGTAAACTGGCAACAATGGCTCTGGGTGCTGAATGTGGGCACACAGATTGCACTAGGCTATCTTCTCGTCCGCCGCCGCGCATATAAGTGGCTCCCGTTTTTAAGCCTCTACTTGCTTTCGGATCTTGCGCGCTCGGCTGTCATACTCGTAAGTTATCGTGTCTGGGGCTTCTCCTCGTGGGCAGGTTATATAGTTGCATGGTCCGCCCAGGCCGTCGTAGTAGTGGCCCGGGGCCTGGCTGTCGCCGAGGTCTGCAAGAACTCCTTGCGCGATTACCGGGGCATCTGGGCTTTGGGACGGCTTATCATCGCAGGAGTGGCTGCGGTCGTTATGTCTTATGCGGCGCTGGCCTGGCTCTCCGCAAGGCACAAAACGTTCTTGCTTGCTCTTGCCAGAACGGTTCTGGCCGCCGACCGTGGGCTGGAGCTCGCCATTGCTGCGGTCCTCCTCTCCCTTCTGACTCTTGCCCGCTATTACGGAATCGTGCTCCGCCACCCGCAAAAAGCGCTCGCTGTCGGATTTTGCTTCTTTTCGTGCATATTCGTGCTGAACAATACCATCCTGTCGTGGTGGCTTCAGCGACATGCGGTCCTATGGAATGGAATCGAGATGTCCAGCTATTCCCTGGTTCTCGTCGCATGGTGCCGGGCCCTGTATAAACTCGTTCCCATCCGGCCCGCTGTTCCCGCTTTGATTCCGCAGGCCACGTACGAAGAGTTCGCTCCGCAGTTCAATTACCGCCTGCGCTTGTTAAACGATAGACTTATGGGAATGCTGAAAACATGATCGGAATGATTATCTTTGTTGGCATCGGCGTGGCGCTTCTTATCGCTCTCCTTTTTCTTGCTCGTGAACACCGCGATCCTCTGCAGACGGCCCCGCAGAAGTCGCTCCTTCCAGTTGAAGAATGGTTTCCCCGGCATGCCCGGTATTTCGCGCCGATCCGCCGGGCGATATCGGAGGACGATGTGGCGTATCTGTCAAGAAAAGTCGGGCCGGCGAGTCGCCGGCGCGCCCGCGCAGAGCGGCACCATGTGACGCGCGAGTACCTCGCGGGGCTCCGGGAAGACTTTGTCCATGTGGAACGGCTGTCGCGAACTTTGGCGGCCCTATCTCCCAAAGTCAGCCGCAGTCTTGAGTGGGAAAGGGTTTGGCTCGGGCTGCAATTTCGGAGTCTCTACGGGCTCGCGTGGCTGCGGCTCCAAACGGGGCTGAACTGCCGGGAGTCCTTGGAGCGCGTCACGAATGTTGTTGCCTACTTGGCATCGCGTGCGGATGCGGTGGCCGCTGGATTGGAGCAGATCTCCGCGCAGGCCGCTGGATTCGGGTCAACGACGCAGGGCGGGGGCACTCACCTGGCGTAGCGCCTGCTGGATCGCTTTTGAGAAACTCTCCATATCGAAGGGCTTTTGAACCACCTGACGCCCTTTTTCCTCGGCCAGGGCTTTGACTTCATCGCTCCTCGCGTCGGACGTTGTAAACACCACGCGGCTTGCCAGATCCGGGTCGCGCTTGGAAATCCACTCATAAAGTTCTCGCCCGGTGACCTCGCCAGGCATCTTTAGGTCGGTCACAACGAGGTCCACCGCTTCACGAGACAGAATCTGCTGGGCGTCGCGTCCATTCCGGGCCATTCGCACGGAAAAGCCGCGTGCTTCGAGAATCTCTCGTTCCAGCTCTAGCAAGGCTCTTCATCGTCCACCAGCAGCACGCGGCCGCCGGAGGCCGTTTGTGTAATTTCCGCTGGTTTCGTTCCCGGCTCCCCCGTTGCGGGCTGCAGCGGCAGAGTTACCGTAAATGTGGCGCCCCGCGGCGGAGAATTCCGCACCTGAACTGTTCCGCCGTGCTCGGTAACGATTCCGTAGCAAATGCTCAGGCCCAGCCCCGTTCCTTTCCCCACAGGCTTTGTCGTGTAAAATGGGTCGAAAACTTTTGAAGGATCCTGCACGCCCGGCCCGCTGTCGGTGAATTCCACCAGGAGCTGATTGCTTTCTATCCAGGATCGCAACCAGATCTCTCCGCGCTGACCTTTGTCTAGAATTGCGTCCACGGCGTTATTGAGAATATTCAGGAAGACCTGCTGGAGCTGATAAGGGTCTGCGGCCGTCGGCGGGAGATCGGGCGCAAAGTCCCGGTGAATCTGAATGTTGTTCACGCGAAGGTCGTATTCGCGCAGCGCCAGGGTATCTTCCAGAATCTGGTTCAGATTGATGGTCAGGCGTTCCGGTTTCTGCTGGCGGGAGAAGCTCAGAAGGTTTTGCACAATTCGATGCGTGCGCTGGGCCTGCTTGTGAAGCTTCTCGACGTACTCGATGCCAGTCGGGCCGATGTCGTCACTCGAGGCCAGCAATTGGCTATAGCCGAGGATGGCCGTGAGCGGGTTATTCAACTCATGCGCTACGCCCGAAATCAGTTGTCCGATGGCGGCCATCTTCTCGCTCTGAACCAGTTGTTCCTGCGCCCGGCGGAGATTTTCATAGGCCTGCCGCGCTTCTTGGTACAAGAGCGATTTCTCGATGGCGGCGGCAAACTGCGTGCCGGTCGCGGCCAGCAGGTTCAAATCGGCGGGAGTGAATTCGATGAGCGTCCGGCTTCCCACCACCAGGCATCCGAGGATGCGGCCCTTGGACCACAGGACCACCACGTGAGCTACTTGAATTCCCTCCTTTTGGTGGACATCCCGGAAGACCGCTGGAAGCGGCAGACTCTGGATCGGAAGAACCGAGGCATGCACGGCGCGGATGTGATTGATCAGCTCCCGGTGGATTTCTGTCTGCGGGAAGTGGCGGACGTACTCCGAGCGATGCCCGACGGCGGCCGCGCGCCGCATCACACAGGTCTCTTCATCGAGCAAATAAATGGCTGCCTGGTCCAGGCCAAACAGGTCGGTGATCTGCCGCAGCGACCGCGACAACAAATCGGGGAGCTCCAACGCCTGGCTCAAAATCTGGCCTATGGAGTTCAACACCATCAACTCGCGGTTCCGGCGCCTCACTTCCTGCTCGGCCCGCTTGCGCTCCGTGATGTCCAGCATGAAGCCCTGGTAGGCAGTAATCGCTCCCGAGGCGTCCCGTGCCCCCACGCTGGACTCCAGCACGGTCAGGATTTCCCCGTCTTTTCGGCGGAGCTGTACCTCGAAGTCCTCCAGAGCTCCGTGTTCCTGAATCAGTTTTTTCATACGGTCGCGGTCCGATGGATTGACGTAAAAGGCAGCGGGGATGTCCACGGAAAGCAGCTCTTCGCGGTTATCGTAGCCAAACATGCGCATGAAGGCGTCGTTGAAATCCACAAAGCGCCCACTCGGCGTGGAGATGAACACACCTTCCTGGAGGTTGCCGACCAGCGTCCGGTATTTCTCTTCGGCGCGCTTTCGGTCGGTAATATCCTTCAGCACATGTACCGTCCCGAGACGATTTCCGGAAGGATCGCTGAAGTCGGAATTTGAAGGCAAGAAAAACCCTTTGAGCCATGGATCGGGCTCGTCCCCTGCGCCCGCAATACCTTCGCAATAAGGACAGGTGTGCCAGGAAAGCCCTTTACGATCCAAAATCTCAGCGACCGGCCGCCCAACCAGAGACTTAGGGCCGCGGTCCAAGTACTTGGCCAGGCGTTGATTGACGCGCAGGATTTTGCCCGAGCAGTCGTGGACCAAAATCGGGTCCTGAATCGAATCAAACGTGTAGGCCCACTGCTGCTGCGCCGTGGCGGCCCTCTCGAATAACGCGACGTTCTGGATCGTCAACCCCAGCAGGTTGGCAACGTTGATGATGAAGTTGACTTCGTCTTGCTCGAAGTGGCTTCGGCTTGAAACCCCGACGGCCAGCACCCCGAGTGGCCCTTCCTTGCCCGGCAACGGCACCACAACCATGGCCGTGATTCCGTCTTGGGCCATTTTCTCGCGAACTTTTGGATCCTGCTCAGACTCCAGCGTAAGAAACGAGCACTCTTGATTCAGAACTCTCCGGACCCAGCTTTCCTGGACCGAAACGGCTTCGAATTTTTTCTTAAACGAATCCGTGAAACCCACCGAAGCCCGAAGCACCAGAGTCGCCGATTCGCCCGCGCCCTCGGTCAGTCGAACCAGGCCATGACTCGCATTCAGGCTTTGCACCAGATGCGTCAGGACTTGGTCCAGAACATCGCTTACCTTCAGGGACTGCGTGCTGGCTGTGGTGATCAATGTGAGGCGGCGCAACTTTTCGTTTAGATCTTCGGTTCTGGTTCGCGCTGCTTCCAACACCATTACGACCATGGCGATTCCAATGAAGACCCCCATCAAGTGGTCGAAGGCCACTCGCAACAGGAAAAAGGGGTGCTCAGGCCAATGGGGACGGTCAATGCCATGCAGGCCACTCAACCAGAAAGCACCGGCCAGGAGCTGGCTCCCGTGGCCACGCCGCGCACGCGCGGCACGCCACAGCACTGACCCAGTTATCATCAGGATCGCACTCTCCAGAATCGCTGTTTGCCAGCCGACCGCTACGTACGGGCCAGTGCCGTGGCGCTCAGCATAGATCGTTCCCAACAGGCAAATAACAGCCAAAGGCCCCATTTGTGCGACTCGCCATACTTTTCCAGCGCCGTACTCCGTCACCGCTGCCAGGAACAACAAAATACCGGTCATGTGGCTTCCGAGCAGCAACAACCGCACGTTGGGACCATGAGAAAGCAGGGTGAGAACTTCAAGGCCGCTGGCAAAAGTGAAAGCAGCCCAGCCCATCAGCCATAGGCGGAAGAAACGCGCGGGCAGATCGCGGTTTAAGAGGAAAAAGAGCACCAGCAGGATAAACAGCGCGGTGGCTTCGAAGAACGCGATCCCGAGCAGGCCTTGATTGGCAAAATCCTCCATGAGCCTCCGTATGAGCGGACACCCCGGCAGCGCCCGGGAGGGGTTCCGGATTCGAGAGAAGCAGATCCAAATTCAAGCTAGCACGACCGTTCCTAACTGGGCAACGAGGGCCTGGCGCCCTGTGTCTTGGCATATAATGGGAGATTCCGGGGTGAACCATTGTCTCCTGAGAAAATCCTGGTTGTGGACGACGAAGAAGCGATTCGAGAGGTTGTCTCCACCATGTTGCAAGCGCAGGGATTCGAGTGCGCCGCCGTGGGAAACGGGCGCATTGCCCTGGACTATTTGCAGAAGAACTCGATTGATCTGGTCCTCAGCGACATGGTCATGCCGGAAATGGATGGCCTGAAACTCCTGGAATGGCTGCGGACGCACGACCCCGATGTCCCCGTGATTATGGTTACGGCCATGCACGACCTTTCCACCGCTCTCGAGGCCATCCGTCGCGGTGCATACGATTACATCTTGAAGCCATTTGAGAAGGACCAGCTCTTTCTTGGAGTGCGGCGGGCCTTGCAGCACCGCCGGCTGGTGATGGAGAATCGCAATTATCAGCGCAACCTCGAGCAGGCGGTCGAAGAACGGACCGCAAAACTCTCCGAAACACTGGAACAACTCGAACAATCTTATGACGACACTCTGGAAGCACTGGGCGGCGCGCTGGACTTGAAGGACGCCGAGACGGAAGGCCACTGCCAGCGCGTAACGGCGTTCACCATTTCCATTGCCCGGGCGATGGGAGTGCCGCAGGAAGTTATGCCCTCCATTGCGCGCGCGGCGTTTCTGCACGATATCGGCAAAATGGCAATACCGGACAGCATCCTGCGAAAGCCCGGGCCGCTGACCGATGACGAAAAGCAGGTCATGCGGCGGCACTGCGAAATCGGGTACAACATGGTCACGCGAATTCCTTTCCTGCGCGATGCGGCCGAAATTGTTCTCTCGCACCAGGAATTCTTCGATGGAACCGGCTATCCGCGCGGCTTGAGCGGTGAAGAGATTCCCCTTGGGGCGCGCATTTTCGCCGTCGCTGATGCGCTCGATGCGATGATTTCGGACCGGCCGTACCGGCGAGCGCTGCCGCTTTCCCACGCGCGCAATGAAATCCGCCGGTGCAGCGGCACGCAATTCGATCCCGACGTGGTCGAGGTGTTTCTCTCGCTGCCGGAATCGCTGTGGATCGAGCTGCGCGAAAACCTGGGCGCTCCGTTCCGCCTGTCGCAGCTCAAAGTGGTTTAGCATCCGATTCCTCAGAAGCGGCAATCGCTTGAGAATTTTTCCCGGCAATCGTAATATCCATCCGCGGAGGAGATTTCATGGCTCTGGTGCCGATCAAGACAGCTTCCGAAACGGGGTATTGCGACTGCGTCTGCGGATGCTACGAACTCGCGAGCCTGCGCGATGATGATACGGGAAAAGGATTTTGCCCCCGCTGCGCGAAGGAGCACTACGATTTGAACCGGGGCGTGGGAATTCCACAGCCTGCGCCGTCGAAGGTTTCACCGAATACTTCGGGGCAGGGCTTGACCGCGCATGTTCCGGAGCCTGCCGATCCTCCGGGAAGACTGCGTTGAAGATTCTTCGGCGAATCGAAAACACCGCAAGTCCATCATCGGCTGGTCGCTTTTTGCAAAACAGTGGAACGGGACCGTTTTTTCAAGCGCTTGTACCGAGGAACGTCGTATAATGCGTCGCGGCACTGCAGGGGAATCTCTTGAGGAGAGCAATCATGAAACAAGCCTATCTTCTGGCGCTGGTCCTTTTCGTTTCGGCGCTGGCACCGCTTTCGCCGGCTCCGGCACAGGAGAAAATCGCGCAAACAAATCT
>DASWCG010000148.1:0-10603 GCA_036390175.1 Candidatus Acidiferrales bacterium
GTTCGATTCGGAAACGTCTTGGGTTCGAGTGGTAGTGTAATCCCCGTCCTGAAGCAGCAGCTCCGCGATAATCAACCTCTGACAGTGACTCACCCGGAGATCAAACGCTTCTTTATGACCACCCGCGAAGCTGTGGCGTTAGTCTTACAAGCCTTCGCGATTGGAAGCCGCGGCGACATCCTTGTCTTGGATATGGGAGAACCAGTCCGAATTCTGGACCTGGCTCGAAGCCTCATTCGTCTTTCCGGCAAATCTGAAGATGATGTGGAAATCCAGTTTACGGGCTTGCGCGAAGGAGAAAAGCTCAAGGAAGAACTTTTCTATGAGCATGAAGTAATAATTCCGACCACTTGCGAAAAGATCAAGCGAACAAACGGAGCGAACAGAGACTGGTCCGAGCTATGTCGCCAACTCGAAGAACTCCGCTCATCGATGTCCGTCAAGGGACCGGCGCCGGTCCGTGCCAAGATCAAGGAAATTGTTCCTCAATACTCCTTCCAAGAAGCCTCGCTGAAACAGGAAGTCAGCAAAGCGCCCTCTGGCTCATACTTCCAAATAGCTGCTGGTCACAACTAGCCGTCTCGCACCTCTCGTAGTATCCCGCTCGTTTCTCCGCCCATCTCCGTGCAAGACTCGCTTGGAGTTCGGCCTCTTATCTGACCTTCTCCCTAAGAGCCGCCGCCATGCATCTTGGTCGAGCTACTCGCTTTCGTAGGGCCTCACTTTCCGCCAAGCTCAATGGGGGGGCTTCTGCCCCAATGCTTGCTCCAATAGCCATTTTTGCAAAACGAACTCCTTATTGCGCTTCAAAACAAAGGAGTTAAGGAGGGCTGGAAGTAGAAGAATTGCTGTTTTCGGTTATTACTCCCCGCGCGCGCTAAAACTTTCTCGGCCCCTGGTATCGAAGGCGCAGGAAAATGTGATAAGGCAAAGCGTAGTGCAGGCTGATCAACCGGAACCACGGCGCGGTTTCCGGCGTATAGCCGGCACTCCCGTACGCCGTCGGGCGATCAGTTCCGGGCAGAGTGGAACTTCCCAAGACTTGCAAAGAAATCGTCCGAAAATCTTCATCAATGAGTTTCTTCTTGAGAAGTTCACCGTAAACATTGGACCCGCCCTCACACAGCAGCGTGCGGATGCCGTGCTCTCGCCGGAGGAGTTGTGCGGCAGCGGCCAGATCGAGCGGAGCGCTTCCGCCCGCGGAGATGATCTTGATTTCGCCCTCCCGCCCCTGCTGCCGCAGATTTGCCCGGATCTTCTTTTCTCCGTCTGCAGACGTAAGGATCCAGGGCTCGACCCGCTGCGAGGCGAAGAGCCGGTAACTGAAATCAATGTTCCCGGAGCCGCTGAGAACGATGATTCTCTGCGGGCCAAGCTTTAGCGTTTCGCGGCGATATTGCAACAATTCTTCGTCGTTGATCCCATAATCCCAGCCCTTTCCGTCAGGACCGGTTTCCTCACGGAGCGTGCTCGCGCCGAGGAGCAAACCGTCATGGTGCGCCCGCAGAAAGTCCATCAGCCAGCGATCCGTTTTGCTCCTGGAAACTTCCCTGCCTCCGGCATCAACCTTTAACTCTCGGAATGAAGTTCTGCCGTCCAGTCCCATTACAAGATTTGACGAAATATAAGGCCTGGTGAGGCCGCCCGTTTCAGGAAACCCAAACGGGCCATACCGCTCCCTAATCCCCGCCGGCAAAGGAAATGTGTCTTCGCTCTCCGTGTAAGAAAGACGTAGGTCCATCAGCGCCTCTTGGCCTGAAGCTCGCGAAACACAGCATACTGTATGGCACATTCCGGGAGCGCGGACAATGCGTGGCGGGAACCGGCGATTTCCTCTGGAGGCCAGTCCCTTGACAATTGAGAGATTCCCGAAGCGCAGGCGGAATGGATTAAGAGCCGCCGGTGCCGCCTTCTCCGCGCCGGACGAATACGTGGAAAAAACGCGACGTTTGGCTATGGTCTTCTCATTGGGGTAACCCGATGTGGCGGAGCAAGTCGCGGAACCGCGGTTCGGAGCGGAGGGGATCGGCTATGGGATCCACGGCCAAGTAGACGAGGCGATCGTTACGCTCCTTGTAGGCGCGCTCGAACCAGTTCATGGCGCTTTCGTTATCGCCGAGGCCGAGGTAAATCGCGGCGAAGTAGACCGCAGGAACGTAGCGGGATTGCCCGATGTGCTGTAGCTGGGCAAGCGCTTTGTGCGCTCCTGCAGCGTCGCCGGATCGAGCTAAGGCGTGTCCGTGCACAGCGATCATTGCGGGATTGTCGCCGGAGACCCTGCGCGCCTCGGAAAACTCCCGGACCGCTTCGGGGTACATTTTCTTTTCGCGATAGGCGGAGCCGAGCCAGTAGTGCGCGAAAAGGAAGTTGGGGTACTGTTCGATCGTTCGGCGGGCCTGGGCGACGGCTGCGTCGTAATCGCGTGCGTAGTAGAACGTTTCCGCGCGAACGGTGTTGAAAAGAGGAGAGACGGGATCGAGTTCGAGCGCGTGGGTTGTTTCTTCCTGGGCCTGCGGCAGGCGGTTGCGGACAATGCAGTAGTGGCCGTACCACTCGTGGATGGTGGGGTTATTCGGCCCAAGCTCGAGCGCGCGATGGAATTCGCGTTCGGCGGCGTCAAAATTCCAGTCGAACCCGAAAGCAATTAGGGCGAGGACGGCGTGCGCTTCGCCAAGATTCGGATCCAGCGCAAGGGCGCGCTCGGCGGCGGCACGGGCCTGGGGCTTGGCTTCCAGCGGAGGCAACCCGTCGTTGGGCGCCTGGCCGAGCAGGACGTAGTCGTCAGCTAGGCCCACATAGGCCGCCGCGTAATCGGACTGGAGGCTAATGGCCTGCTGATACGCAGCAATGCTCTTGCGGAAATCGCCGCGATTGGTCCAGTAGAAGCGGCCGCGAAGATAAGCGTCATAGGCTTCCGGGTTGACTGCGCGGGGCGCCGCACGCACGCTGCTGTTCGCACCGACGGAGCTCACGGGAAGCGCGACGCTGATCTGCCTGGCGACGGCGGCAGCGACTTCGTCCTGAACGCGCAAAATGTCTCCGAGGTCGCCGGTATAGGAATCGGCCCATAAGTGGGTCTGGTCGCTGACTTGAATGAGCTGGACGTCAATCCGAACCTGGTTACCCCCACGGCGTACGCTGCCTTCGAGGGCATACTGCACGTCGAGCGTTCGGCCGAGCTCAGGGATGGGTTTTCCGGCGAGGACCTTCGAGGAACCAGCGGCAATCACGCCGAGATGCTGCGGGTCGAGGCGGCCGAGCTGTGTGATCATTTCGTCGGTCAGGCCGGCGCTGAAGTAATCCTGCTGGGAGTCGCCGCTGAGATTCGTGAAGGGCAGAACGACCAAGCGAGTTTTTACCGAGGGCGGCTTTGGGCGAAACAAGCTGCTATTCAGCGAGTAGGCAAGAAACGCAACGATCGCAACGGAAGCGAGAGTGACGCTAACTTGCAGCTGGATGACGCGCCTGCGGGCAAACTGTGATTCTTTTCCCGCGCTTTCTGTTTGCGATTCAGCGGCCGGTGTCACTGCGGCGGAATTGACCTGGGGCTCGACCGAAGCATCGGCGCCCGTGGGTCCGGTGGACATCTCAACTGGCGTTGGGTCGTCCGCGTCATCGGAGTCGTTGGCCGTCGTGTCAGGCGGGAAGTTCGGCGGCCGGCGCTCGATATACCAAGCGTCCAGCTCGGCGGCATAGGCATAGACAGTGCTGCCCGTATTGAGCTGGAGGCGGTGCACGGGCAGACCGTATTCCTTCTCCCACCGCTGGACCGTCCGCTTATCCCGCTTGAGATAACTGGCAATCTCTTTCCAAGACTCCAGCCGCTGAGCGGCTGGGGACGCGCCCTGCATAGCACCCGCGCGAGTTCCTGGATCAGACATACCTCTACCTTCTGAGTAGGCTAATTGGCCGCGATTATAACTCCTTTTCGTCTTCCACTTCCAAACGGGTTTCCCAGGCCTGGCGGGCCCACCTAAGCCCTTTTGCCATGCGAAAGGGCCTCCAGGGGCACGACAAAGCGTGAAATTCGGCGACATCGGACACCGGAAAGCCCACTGGCGCCCCATGTCGCTTGCGCGGCGTGGCGGCGTCCGCGTAGGGTCGGCACAACGCGGTCGCCTTCACAAAGGGCGGTTGCAGGAGGTGGTGAAATGGTTCTGGAAGGACCCCTGGGCACATTACTGGCGGTCGCAATTTGGACGGTGTGTCCCTGCGTGACGCCGGAGTCGCTGGGCTACCTCCTGCACCGTCTGCTCCACGCCGGAGTGAAAACGGCGATGCGAACAAGATTTTCTGTTGGGGCGAAACACATCTGGGTCGTTCTCGTTGCCATGACATTGCTTGTACCTCTCCAAGGATGTCTGGTCACCTCGGTTTTTCCTCTGTTCGACGACGCTAACCAAACCGTGTTTGATCCCTCGCTGGTTGGCGCATGGCGAAGCGAAGAGAACGGATGCACGCTCGAAATCCGCAAGGCGAACCGCATCGCGTCGTACTACGTCGAGTACAGCGCCCCAGCGGAAAAACAGGGCGACGGATGCTGGATCGACAACGGGAAAAGCGTCAAATTCTGGGGGGAACTTGTTCAGATTGGTACGCACCGATTTGCCGACCTGGAGCCGACGGCGGAAAATGAATGCAGTTGGGATCTCCACAGTTTCTACAAGCTGGATCGGGACGGAGATTCTCTCGCGGCTCTCCCATTCGATTCGGACTGGGTGGCTCGGAAGCTGAGGGAAAAGAAACTCCAAGTGGAAGGACGGATTGACTCGGGGAGTGGCGCATTCGGGTTCCCAGACACGGTTATCCTGGCCTCGAAGCCCAAGAAGCTCCGAGACTTCGCGCGCACCTACGCCGACGATCCCGCAGCATTTGTCAAGGATCTTCCGCAATTCCACTTCGTCCGTGTCCGAAAGTCCCAACAGTCTCCCACAGGCGATTCCAAGGAAAAGAGATTGGAGGACAAAAATGCGGAATCGAAATCTCGCTGAGGCGGAGACCGCCAACTGTGTGGCAGGCGGAAGACGCCCGTCTTGGGCAAGGGTGGCACTGGTGGGCGTCATCATTCCCTTTGTGGTGGGTGGCTGTTCTGTCAAGAAATTCGCCATCAACAAGCTCGGCGATTCGCTGGCCAACAGCGGCACAACCTTTGCCTCCGACAACGACCCCGAATTCGTCGGCCAGGCTGTGCCGTTCAGCCTCAAGCTCATCGAAGGCTGTCTGGCGGAAAGCCCCAAGCATCGCGGGCTGCTTTTCGCGGCGGCCAGCGGATTCACGCAGTATTCCTATGTGTATGTGCAGCAGCCCTCCGAGGAAATCGAGAGCGAGGATCTGCCGAAATCGGATGTGCTGCGGACGCGCTCTCGAAACCTCTATCTGCGGGCGCGCGATTACGGCCTGCGCGGACTCAACGCGAAGCATTCCGGATTCTCGCGGACCCTGCGCCAGGAGCCGAAATCCGCAGTGCGCGCGGCGAAGAAACGCGACGTCCCGCTGCTTTATTGGACCGCGGTGTCCTGGGGCGCCGCGATTTCTCTTTCCAAGGACCATCCCGAACTGGTGGCTGAGCAGCCGCAAGTGGAAGCGCTGATTGACCGCGCCTATGAACTCGACCCCGGCTACGATCACGGCGTGATTGAGCAATTCCTGATCAGCTACGAGTCGGCCCGCCAGGGAGCCACGGGAGATTTCGCGGTTCGATCCAGGGAGCACTTCGAGCGCGCGGTCGCGCTGACCGACGGCCAACTGGCGTCGCCCTTCGTGGCGTACGCCGAAACCGTGACGATTCAGAAGCAGAACCCGGCGGAATTCGAGTCCTTGCTAAACCGCGCATTGGCAGTGGATCCGGAATCCCGGCCGGAATGGCGGCTGAGCAATTTGATCATGCAGCGGCGGGCTCGCTGGCTGTTGTCCCGCGAGGACGAATTGTTTTTGCGCGGGGAGGCCGAACGAGCCACTCCCGCTAAGCCGGCGGGCATAACGAACAAGGAGGTCTCGCGATGAGAACTCTCAACGCAAGAAGAACATTGGCCTCGGGCTTGCTGCCTCTGGCTCTGCTTGCGCTTCTGGCGCCCGCCAGTGCGCACGCACAGACACGCATCCGCCTGGCCACTCTGCTGCCGCGCGGCGGCTCGCACTTCCACATTCTCGAGGGGATGGGCCAGCAGTGGAAGGCGGTTTCCAACGGCGGAGTCACCTTGACGATTTATCCGGACGGAACGCTGGGCACCGAGGAAGACACCGTGCGCCGCATGCGCGTGGGAGAGATTCAGGCGGCCACGCTTTCGGTGGCGGGACTTTCAGAGATTGATCCCTCCGTAGGAGCCTTGGAGAAAATACCCATGGTGTACCGTTCCCTCGAGGAGGTGGAGTACGTCCGGGCGAAGATGCAACCTGAAATGGAAAGGCGTCTGGCGCAGAAGGATTTCATCGTGTTGTTCTGGGCGGACGCCGGATGGATGCATTTTTTTTCGCGCAAACCAGCGTTGCGGCCGGAGGACTTCAAAAAGACCAGGGTCTTTGTCGGAGTCAGCGACCAAGACGAGATCGCGATCGCGAAGGGTTTGGGATTTCAGGCGGTTCCTCTTGCGTGGACGGATGTCCTGACCAGTTTGCAGACGGGTTTGGTGGATTCGGTCCCAACACCCCCATTTCTCGCGCTCGCCGGGCAATACGATCTGGTCGCGCGGCACATGCTGGAAGTGAAATGGGTCCCGCTGGTCGGGGCCACGGTCATGACCAGAAAGGCTTGGGAAAAAATTCCTGCCGATAAACGCGAAGCGCTGCTGAAAGCCTCTGCCGAGGCCGGCAAACAAATGCAGGCCCGAAGCCGGGCGGAAAGCAGCGAAGCTCTCGAAGCCATGGAGAAGCGAGGACTGCAGGTTCACGCCGTGCCACCGGAGCTGGAGAACGAATGGCGGCAGTTCGCCGAAGGGATTTATCCCAAAATGCGGGGCACCATGGTTCCGGCCGATATGTTCGACGAGGTGCGGCGCTTGGTGGCCGAGTACCGGGCCCGGAAGAGGTGAAGCAACCATGAGTAGCCTAGTCCTCAGCCTGCGGGGCCTGCCGTCAGCGGCGTTCCGGGAGTCGAAACGATGGATGGGGCGAGCAGGCCGGACGGCCCGCGACGGAGAGACTCTAGCGGTCTCCGGTGCGCTCGCGGTCATGATGCTGCTTCCTCTGGCTGAGGCTGGACTGCGGCGCACTCTGCACGTCTCGATCGCGGCATCCACTACGATTGTTCAGCACATGGTGCTCGTGGTCGGAATGCTCGGAGGAGCCATCGCGGCGCGCGAGGGTAGGCTGCTGACTCTTTCATCGGTGGGAGAAAACGCACTGAAAGGACGCCTGAAGGAGATGGCGCGGGTTTTCACCAGCGGCGTTTCTGCGGCCGTCTGCGCGTTTTTGTGCCTGGCGGCTTATCAGTTCGTGCGGACCGAGAGTGAATCGCCGAAGATCCTGGCGCTGGGCATTCCGGTCTGGGTGGTTGAGTGGATTCTTCCCCTGGGGTTCGGCGTGATTGCGCTGCGCATTCTCCGACGCACCTCAGAAAAGTGGGCATTGCGTGCTGCGGCTGGCGCCTGCGCTGTTTTGCTTGTGGGAGCCGCCGCGTTCTGGCCGGTCGGCTCTCACTATTTCGTTCCCCTGGGGTTGGGTATTCTCTTTGTCGCCTCGGTTCTGGGTGTCCCGGCGTTTGTGTCGCTCGGCGGCACCGCGCTGATTCTGTTTTGGGGCGCGGGCCAGCCCATTGCCTCGATTCCCATTTCGCATTATTCGCTCGTGATCAACCCATCGCTCCCGACGCTGCCGCTCTTCACCCTGGCGGGGTACTTCCTGGCCGAAGGAGAATGCCCGAAGCGGCTGCTGCGCGTCTTCTACGCATTGTTCGGGCAATTTCGAGGAGGGCCGGCGATTGTCACCGTGCTGGTCTGCGCTTTCTTCACATCGTTCACGGGAGCTTCGGGAGTGACGATTCTTGCGCTCGGAGGCTTGCTGATGCCCGTGCTCGCCGGAGCCCGGTACAAAGACAAAGATGCGCTCGGCTTGCTGACGGGCGCCGGTTCACTGGGCCTGCTGCTTCCGCCATGTCTCCCGTTGATCGTCTACGCCATCGTCGCCCAGGTGCCCATTGAGCGAATGTTCCTTGCGGGAATCGTGCCGGCGTTCGTGATGATGATTGCGACTTCTCTCTGGGGCGTGCGCAAAGGGCCGAAGCTTGAGGGTGCTGCCCCGCAGTTCAATTGGAGAGAGGCGCGCAGCGCCCTGTGGGACGCCAAGTGGGAGCTGCTGATGCCGGTGGTCGCCTCCGCAGCGCTGTTCAGCGGATTGGCCACGCCCGTCGAGGCCGCGGCGATAACCGCGCTCTACGCTTTTGTCATCGTGGCCATCATTCACCGCGATTTGAAAATCTCCCGGGACGTTCCGCGAGTAATGGCCGAATGCGGCTTGCTCATCGGAGGCGTGCTCCTGATCCTGGGGGTGTCGCTGGGGTTTACGAACTATCTGGTGGACGCGGAAATCCCTGCGCGCGCCGTGGAATGGACAACGCGCACGATTCATTCGCAATTTCTTTTCCTGCTTCTGTTGAATCTTTTCCTGCTGGTGGTCGGCTGCCTGATGGAAATCTATCCGGCCATCATCATTGAAGTTCCGTTGCTGGTTCCTCTCGGCGCCGCCTACGGGATTGACCCGGTTCGCCTGGGCATCATCTTCCTGGCCAACATGGAATTGGGGTACTTGACTCCGCCGGTGGGACTAAACCTCTTGATGTCGTCTTATCGTTTCAGGAAACCTGTGCCGGAGGTCCTGCGCGCCGTCTTGCCCGTGGTTTTGGTGCTCTCTGTGGGAGTGCTTTTGATTACCTACGTTCCAGCGCTCACCACGGCGCTGCCGCGCTGGTTCGGCCGGTAACAGCGGTTGGTTTCACTGCGAGCGAGCGCCGACGCCAAATGTAGCTAACTGTGATTGCCTCCGGTCAATTCGCGCACGATCGCGCCCACAAACGACTTTGCATCCCCAAAGAGCATCAAGGTCTTGTCCAGGTAATAGAGCGGGTTATCAATTCCCGCGAACCCTGCGGCCATGCTGCGCTTGATGACCATGACCGTCCGGGCCTTATCCACGTCCAAAATCGGCATGCCATGAATCGGGCTCGAGGAGTCGCTGCGCGCGGCGGGATTGGTGACGTCGTTCGCGCCGATCACCAGCGCCACGTCCGTCTGTGGGAAATCGGGATTCACCTCGCCCATGTCCAGCAATTTGTCGTAGGGGATGTCCGCCTCGGCCAGCAGGACATTCATGTGTCCGGGCATGCGCCCGGCAACGGGGTGAATGCCGAACTTTACGTCCACACCCCGTTTGGTCAATGCGTCGTAGAGTTCGCGCACCTTGTGCTGCGCCTGGGCGACGGCCATGCCGTAGCCGGGAACGATCACCACTTTGTTCGCCGCGGCCAGAATCGCCGCCGCCTCTTCAGCAGTTGCGCTCTTCACCGGCCGCGACTCGCGCGCGCCCGCGCTCGAGACTTGCTCTTGTCCAAACGCGCCAAACAGAACATTCGAGAAAGAGCGGTTCATGGCCTTCGACATGTTCACCGAGAGGATGAAACCCGAAGCGCCATCGAGTGCGCCGGCTATGATCAACAGCTTGCTGTCCAGAACAAACCCCATCGCCGCTGCGGAAAGGCCGGCGTAGGAATTCAACAGGGAAATGACCGTGGGCATATCGGCGCCGCCGATGGGAATGATCATCAGCACGCCGAAAAGAAGCGGGATGCCAACGATCCAGGGAAAGAATTGCTTTTCGCCGGGATGCAAGACCAGGTACATCGCTACTCCCACGGCGATGGCCAGCAGGGAAAGATTGACGAGGTTCTGTCCTCGATACGTGAGCGGGCGCTGCGGCAAGACTTCCTGAAGTTTTCCTGCGGCCATCAGACTGCCGGTAAACGTCAGCGACCCCAGGATGACTTCCATGGACAGGACCGCCATCATGAACCGGGGAACGTCGGGCGCGCGCAGGTAGAACTCCGCAGTGCCCACAAGGGTGACGCAAAGCGCGCCGAAGGCGTGGCTCAGCGCGGTCCGCTGCGGCACCGCGGTCATGTGCACCATCCCCAGCGGAACGCCGAGGATCGAGCCGAGCACAAGCGCGATGGCGATCCACCGGTAGTCCACGATTCCGTGATGCAGCAGCGTTCCGGCAATGGCCAGCACCATGCCGACCTCGCCGGCACGCACCCCGCGCCTGGCTGTGCTTGGCGAGCTCATCCATTTCAGCGAAAGGATGAAGAGCGCGGTGGCAATCAGGTAGGTAATCTCGATGATGTTTTCGGTGGCCGGCATCGAGGTCATGGTTTCGGAGCGCGGCTGGCCCTGAACATTCCCAGCATGCGGTCGGTAATCACGAAGCCGCCTACGACGTTGCTCGTGGCGGCAACGATCGCAATGGTTCCGAGCACCGTCGAAAAAGTGCTTTTGTGCTCGCCTACCAGAATGATGGCGCCGACCACGGCGATGGCATCCAGCGCATTTGTCAGCGACATCAGAGGCGTGTGCAGCAGCGGCGAGACTCGCCGGATGACTTCAAAGCCGATGAACGC
>DASWCG010000149.1:0-2553 GCA_036390175.1 Candidatus Acidiferrales bacterium
GAAGCCACTCGATACGGTTCGATTGCGCCCAAGAGCGCACTTGGGGGGTCGCCTCGGGCGCCACCACGCGTACGCGCCCGCCGGCTTCCAGGAGGCTGGCGATTTTAGACTCGGCGATCGTTCCCGCTCCGACGACGAGGCACCGCCGGGCCGAGAGCTTGAGGAACATGGGGAAGAGCTTTGCAGGCTTCATGTTTTCAGGCGGCGCGCTCCTTGCTGAAGCTTGGACAGCAAGTCCAAGGTAAATCTGACCTGCAATCGCACTCCGGGTCAAGCCGAGAGCGCAGGGAATTTGGAATCAGGAGAGACGTTCGGGTGTCAAGAGAGCGGTCATTTCAAGGACGCGGTGATAGTAATCGCGCTGGGTGAGTTGCGAGGCCGCTGCATCGTCGATGATGAAAGTCACGTCGGGATGGAGTTGAAGGGCGGAAGCGGAGACCGCGGAGGTGATGGGGCCTTCGATGGACTTGGCGACGGAAGCGGACTTAGCCTGACCGGTGGCGAGCAAAAGAATCTTTCGCGCTTCCAGGATCGTGCCGATACCCATGGTGATGGCGCAGCGCGGGCTCTCCTCATCAGGCGCAAAGAATTTTGAATTGTCGTCCATCGTTTCCCGGCTCAAGACCTTGAGGCGCGTGCGGGAGCCGATGCTGGAAGTGGGCTCGTTGAAGCCGATGTGGCCGTTGCGGCCGATGCCCAGAAGCTGAAGGTCAATGCCTCCGGTTTTTCGAATGGCGTCTTCATAGGAGGCGCAGTACTGATCGTAGTTGCCGCGGATGGTTCCGTCCGGAATGTGGATGTTGCGAGGATCCACGTTGATGTGCGCGAAGAAATTTTCCTGCATGAAATAGTGAAAGCTCTGGGGATGCGCGGCGGAAAGGCCGAGATACTCATCAAGATTAAAGGTTACGACCCTTGAGAAATCGAGCGAGCCCTGTTTATGCAGGCGCACGAGCTGTTTGTAGACGCCGACCATGGTGCTGCCGGTGGCCAATCCAAGCGCCAATGCAGGCTTCTTGTGTACGGCGCTGGCGATGAGTTGGGCGGCCTGACGGCTGATATCTTCTTCGTCGCGTTTCAGGATAACCAGCATGCGGCGTCCTCTCTGAATTGCGTTGTACCTATTACCTGAAACAAATATGAGCCACGGAAAGAGATTCGTGAGCCTTACCGGAACCGGCGAATGACGAGATTGTGACGGTCCGAACGATAGAAACCCAGCACATACATGATCGGCCGGCCTTTGGTGGAATAGATGACCTGGCGAATGCGCAGCAAAGGTTCGCGGCGCGGGATGGAGAGGATCTCGGCGATTCTCGGGTCGGCTGCGGTAGCGTCAATCTCTTCGTCGGCATAGCCGAGGTCGATCTTATAATTGCGTTCCAGGATTCCGAAAAGAGATTCCCGGCCGATCGGAACGTCCAAAAGCCCTGAGAATTCAGCGGCGCTGAGGTAGCAGGTTTCCAGCGCAAAGGGCTCGCCCGCAGCATGACGCAAGCGCTCGAGTTTGAGGACGCTGCTGGTGGGGGGAAGCGAGAGGCGCGCGGCGGCTTCGTTTTCGTTGTCCAGCACTTTCGCGAAGAGCACCTTGGAGCCGGCGGTGAGGCTGCGGCTGGACATCTGCTCGGTATAGCTCATCAATTTATTAAAGTGAATTTTTGGGGCAGCGACAAAAGTTCCGATGCCGCGGCGGCGCTCGACGATTCCTTCGCGTTCGAGAGAGGCCAGGGCGTGGCGGGCGGTCATCAAGCTAACTTGATGGATCTTGGCGAGGTCGCGTTCGGACGCCACGGAGTCGCCGGGACGCAAGTGTCCGGCATCGATGCGCTTGCGGATGGCGCTCTGAATCCTTTGGTAGGCCGGCAAGCCGTTGCGATTCTTGACTGGCATTCTCTTCCTCGGACTAACCCGGGACCGCCTGGCGGGCACCGGACTGGAACCTGGTTCGTGGCAGGGGCGATATTCAGTTTCACGCTTGCGCCAAGTCCCGAAAGCGCGGTCGTTCTTACCAGGACCCAGGGTGTTATAGAGCGGCGAGTAGCGCTGCTATAGTCCGGGGTCCGTAGACATATATAAAGCACAATTTAATGCTTGACAATAGAAAAATGGTGCTATATAGCTAGCCAACATTCGGCCATATAGCGTGTTGGTTACCAAGCAAATTCAGTCGGGGGAGAGGGCGTCGGAGAATCGACCGCCCCGAATCGGAGGAATCAAGATGCGAAAGATGCAGTCCTTGGGGTTGGAGTTTGTAGTCATGACGCTGGTGGCGCTGCTGTGCAATGCGAGTCCAGCGTGGGGACAGGAAGTAACGGCATCGATCACAGGCACAGTAATGGATCCGAGTGGCGCGGCTGTCGCGGGGGCCACGGTTACAGCAAAGTCGGTGGAGCGCGGCCTCACTTATACGGCCGTGACCAACGAATCCGGTATTTATCGCATCGCGCAACTCCCGGTTGGCAGTTATGAACTCAAAGTGGAAAAGACGGGGTTCGCTTCGGTCGCATACCCGGCATTTGTCCTCACGTTGAATCAAGTCGCACGCATCGACGT
>DASWCG010000150.1:0-5424 GCA_036390175.1 Candidatus Acidiferrales bacterium
GGAATGGGCTCAGGTTCCGGGCGGTATTCGTCTTCGTCGTCGTAGAGGGTTTCTGCGGTGCGCTGCGGATCGGGCATGCGTCAGGTGGCCGTCATGGCCGCACGGGAACACACCATTCTATCCGAGCGGCGCACATTCTCCAAGCGCGCCGTCTGCACGCGATTTTGCCGGACTCCCGCGCGCCCTGGCGCGCAAGCCCTAGCGCGCGAACATCGAGTAGCTCACACCGCCGCGGACCGGCGCGTTGTCCCCTCGTTGCCGCTCGCGCCGGTTGGAGGCCGCAAGCGCTCGCTCCGCCGGCTGATTGGCAATCCGTTCGAGCGCGTCCGCGATGCGCGACAGTTCCTGCACCAGATGGTCCACGCCGCCCGCGTGGTGCAGCACAACGACGTTGCTGCGGTACAAGTGCAGCACCGCCCAAATCAAGATGCAGGTGATGGCCGTGGCCGCCGCGATGATCATGTCGCGGTCGGAAATGGAGATACTCCGGTGAAAGATCGTAAAGACGTGTTCCGAGAGCAATATTCCCTCCCGGCTGGGGCTAAATCTGAGACCTTCCCTGTAGAGGCGTTCTGAGGGCTAGGCGCGACGCCTTCATTCTAGCAAAACAGCCCCGAATCTTCCTATGGGAAAATGTGCGCGCGCAAAGTAGAATCATGCTTGGCTGTGAAGGAGGTCCCATGAACATACGAAACATTCGCCGATTCTTGATTTTGCTGTTTGCCTTGGCGCTGCTTCCTACTGGGAGCCTCGCCCAGGGAAAGGGGCAAGGCAAAGGAAAGGGCAAAGGGCACTCTGATCAGGGCGACGACGACCGCTCCGGAAAACTGCCCGTCTTTGCCGACCATGACCGCGACCTCATTGTTAAGTATTACCAGGGTGGAAGCTCCGGCTTGCCCCCGGGTCTCGCCAAGCGCGGCGGCCACCTTCCGCCGGGACTCGAAAGACAACTCGAGCGCAACGGTACGCTCCCGCCCGGCTTGCAAAAGAAGTTGCAGCCGTTCCCCCCCGAACTCGAGCGCCAGCTTCCCCCTTGCCCGCCTTCCTATCAGCGGGGGATCATTGGCGCGCACATCGTGGTCTTCAACCGCAGCACGCGGCTCATCGTGGACGTCGTCAAGAATGTGGTGGTGACTAGGTGAGGCACTCTGCCGGAATTTCCCTTCATTTTGCCGCGCGACGCTGGCTTGCGGCGCATTGCCTAGTCTCTGCGGGGTTTGCAGGCCGCTCCATGTTGCGGGGACTAGTAATGGCGGACAGCTTGGTATTCCCCGCCCTCAAACTGGCCTTCGTGCCAGTAGCCATGATTTGTTCAATGGTTTAGTATCTGTTATGTTACACGCCGGTAGTGACCGGCCATGTTTCAAGTGGCTTCGGGAAACGACGGCCCACTGGTCCCCCGAGGCCTCGCAGGGGAAAACCCAATGCCCATCCAGCCCGGGAGATGTGAAACACGCATCGTCACCGTCGTGCCCATATACCTCTCCAGGTCCGATCAATTAGCCCCCGTAGAAACGGGCTTCACAGAAAACATCAGTGGTCATGGCGCTCGTGTGTTGACCCGAGGCCAGTGGCGGACGGGCGACCAGGTGGTGATTTCCTCTCGTCGCGGCAGCCTCCAGTCTCAGGGGCGCGTAGTTTACTCCCAGCCCTTGGCTGGCACCGCAACAGTGATCGGCCTGCAACTCTCCTCTCCCAAAGGTGATTGGCTCGCTGGTTCGTAGCGGCTTGACTGGTCTCGCAACAAACTCTTTAGAATCAACACCTTCAAAACCATTGAGGGCACAAGTCACAAATTGCCAGCCGCGTGTCACCCTTCCAATTTGCAGACCCGCTCTGCCTTGCAGTACACTGCAAATCTCTCATCCGCAATCATGAGCTGTCCGGGGAGCCGTCCATGCTAGTCGTCATGCAAGCCCACGCCACCGAAGAGCAGGTCCGCGAAGTCTGCAAGCGCATCGAAAGCTTCGGTCTGAAAGCCCACCCCATTCCCGGGTCGATGCGCACCGCCATCGGCATCACGGGCAATAGCGGCGCCGTTGACATCGGCACCCTCGAATCTCTTCCCGGCGTCGTCGAGTGTATTCCCGTCAGCAAGCCCTATAAGCTGGTCAGCCGCGATGCCAAAGAGGAAGACACCATCATTCGCATCCCCGCTCCCGCTGGGGAGGTTTCCATCGGCGGCCAGGCCATCGTGATGATTGCCGGTCCGTGCGCCGTCGAAAGCGAAGCCCAGGCCATGGCCATCGCCGAACAGGTTGCCGGCGCGGGAGTCCGCCTGTTCCGCGGCGGCGCCTACAAGCCGCGCACTTCCCCGTACAGCTTTCAAGGCATGGGGGAACAGGGCCTGAAAATCCTCGCGAAGGTTCGCGGGCGCTTTGGCCTGGGCATCGTCACCGAGGCGATTGACAACGAAAGCCTCGACCTGGTCGAAGAGTATGCCGACGTCATTCAGATTGGCGCGCGCAACATGCAGAATTTTTCGCTTCTCAAACGTGCCGGGCGCGCCCGCAAGCCCGTCCTGCTCAAGCGCGGCATGTCGGCCACCCTCGACGAATTCCTGATGGCTGCGGAATACATCCTTTCCGAGGGCAACTACAGCGTGATCCTCTGCGAGCGTGGCGTGCGCACTTTCGCGGACCATTCGCGCAACACCCTCGACCTGACCATCATCCCCGCAGTGAAGAAGCGCAGCCACCTTCCCATTCTCGTGGATCCCAGCCACGGAACCGGACGCCGCCACAAAGTGCTCCCGCTGTCGCGCGCCGCTGTTGCCGTCGGCGCCGATGGCCTTCTCGTCGAAGTCCACCATGAGCCCGACAAAGCCCTCTCGGACGGAATGCAATCCATTCTTCCTGGCGAATTTCAGCTCCTCGCCGAAGAAGTCCGCCAGATCGCTGCGGTGGTTCATCGCACAGTCAACTGACCATGGATAGCGTGCCACTCCAGGCCGGCACGGCAGCGCAAGCGTAGTCGAGGAATCCTCTGCGAGTTGTTTGGTTTTCAAAATTAAATGTCTTCACCATCTATGCCGATGCCCCGCTCCAAGAACCACCGGATCTTGCTGCTCGTTGTCGTACTGCTCGCCGCCGCAACGACCGAGGTCGCGCTCGAGCATCGCCCCTCGATTCTCCGCCCCGGATTGCGCCTCTGCGCCTACGTCGGCAGCGACGACGGCAACGTCACCGTAATTGATTTGCCGCGCCTGGCTGTCGTATCAACAATTCCTGTCGGCCCGGCGCCGTCCGGGATGCGCGAGCATCCCACACGCAAAGAGATTTGGGGAGTCAGCACCACGGGAAACTACGTTTGGGTAATTGACGCGCCCTCCGACAAAGTCGCCGTCCGGATTCCCGTCGGCGCAAACCCGTTTGCCATTGACTTCTCTCCCGACGGTTCTCGCGCCTACGTCGCGTCTTCGGGATCTTCCACGGTTGTGGCCATCGATTGCCTCACCCGCCAAATCGTCGCGCACGGACGCACGGGCCGCAGGCCGTGGCTTGCGCGCATCACTCCCGATGGAAAGTACCTGTTGGTTCCCAATCGCGAAGATGGAACTCTGCAGGTTTTCTATGCGGCCTCGCTGCTGCCCGCTGCAACGATTCCCGTTGCCGCCGGTCCCGAGCAGGTCGCCGTCCTGCCGGACAGTTCCGTTGCCTTCGTTTCCGCCGTCGCGAGCAACCAGATTTCCGTGGTGGATTTGCGCCGCTTCGCGCTGCTGGCCAATCTTCCCGTCGAAGGACCTCCGGCCGATTTGATCTTGAAGCCCGACGGTGGCGAACTCTACGTCACTTCGCCCGCCTCAAACGGAATGGAAGTGATCAACACCTGGACTCATGAGGTGGCGCAAACGCTGGTCCTCGGCGCCGCACCCACGCGCGGCATCCTGACTTCCGACGCCGCCGTCCTATATATTTCCGACGCCGCTGCGGGCCGCATCATGCCCGTTGATATCGGAGCTCGCCGGCTCCGCCGGCCTATTCCCGCGGATCAGCAGCCCGGCCAGTCCCGCCTCGATCCCGAGGAGAACCTTCTGCTTGTTGTCAACGAAGGCTCCGACGATCTCGCCGTCATTCGCGTTCGCACCGGAAGCCTGATCACTCTGATCCCGGTCGGCCGTCATCCGCACGACATCGCCGTGAAACTTTTCTAAACCAATGGCCAGGCAAAATTTTCTTCTCCGAGCTTCACCTCGAGAAATCCTTCCGCCGGAAGGACATCCACCGGCAGCCCGCCATGCCACAGCGCAACGCCCAGCCGAAACGAGCGCAGCCCGTTCATCCACAGCAATTCTTTGCTCACGGAAATCTCCAGGAATTTATCGAATGCCACCGCCGCCAGCTCTTGCGGCGCCAGCAGGCACGCTTCCGTTTTCTCCACGCCGAACCGTTGCACTTTGCTGTGCCGCACTGCGGCAACCACCCGCAATTCCTCGGCCGCGCGCAGCGTCACGCGGAACTCGAATTCGTCCAGCGCCGTAAGCGCCTCGGGAAACGCGTCCACGCGGACATGAAAGAAATGCTCGCCGAATCCAAAGCGCAGTTCGTGCAGATAGTATCTTCGTCCGTGCATCGCGCCGCTTCTCCGCTGCGCGGCAAAAAGCCCCGCGCCAAGCCATTCAAAATACGAAGTGTCGCGGCCATCCACGGTGACGTCCAGATACGCCGAGGGAGGAATCAGCACGGCCCGCTCCGGGCGGCGCTTGATGGGCTCGGCCAATGCATCGGGAGCCGTCAGTCCCAGGGCGCGGTAAACGCTCGCGAGGTATTTCCGGTAGAGCGCGTCGAATTCGGCATCGTTTGCCGAAGAGTGTTCCGGTCCATACCACCAGCACCAGTCGCTCCCCTCGGCCGCGAGAATATTTTCATACGCTTCGGCCAGTTGCTCTTGGCCCGGAGCATCTCCGTCGCCGCGGGCGCGGCTGTCCGCTGCGCGCGCATAAACGTCTCGCGCTTCGCCCAACAGATCCCACGCAGCGATGTCCTCGCTATCTCCGATCCACACATTGAAGTTCGCGTTGATCCACGACGCCGGAAAGATTCCCTCAACCCGGGGAATGTCGCCCGCTTCGGCCAGCGCTTCCGGCACGGTGAGCGCGCGAATTTCCGGATCGTCTTGGATGCGCCGGTAAAACTGCCGGAGAAATTCGCGGCCGTTGCCCGGATAATATTCCCAGGCATTTTCTCCGTCGAGGAAGATCGAGACGGTCAGCGGACGGCCGCTCTTCACGCGCTCAGCAAGATTCCGCAACCTTCCGTGCAAATCGGCCGCTGCCGCGCTCGGATCCATCCGGCTGTAGACAAATCCAACGAGGTCCGAAAGGTGATGGTCGCGGAACACCCCGGTCATCTCACGTTCGCCCAGACGCAAACGCAGCGCCGAATACAGCCGCTCGGCATTGGCAGGGACGTCCGAGGAGTCGCG
>DASWCG010000151.1:0-11269 GCA_036390175.1 Candidatus Acidiferrales bacterium
AAACAAGGGGAGCCCGGCAGCGCGGTGCCGGGCGAGGGCTTCGCTCAGGCGATTGACTTCAAGGTTCCAGTTGGTGCGGTTGGCAAACTTGTGGTTCACAGTTGACAGTCTATAGGTGAGAGTCGAGAGTTGAAAGCGCCGGTCGGCTCGGCAACCCAGCCGCCGGAGGGCCTGCAAGAACTCCTTGCCTTTATGCGCGATTTTCTATATACCGCGTGGAAGCAGATTGCGGCACACACCCGAATCCCAAGTGACACCGGAGGAGGTTACACCGGATTCTCAAACCCGAATTGTGGGAAATAATTCAAGCGTGATTCAAAGGAGGGATAAAGCCATGGCGAGGAAAAATCGGGGCGGAATTTCTCGCAGAGATTTCGTCAAAGTCACCGGCGCTGGAGCACTGGCTGCCGGGCTCGGTCCGGCGTTTTTGTTTCCGGAATGGGCCCAGGCGCAGCAGAAAACGCTGAAGATTCTCCAATGGAGCCACTTCGTTCCCGCTTGGGACACGTGGTTCAACGGGACTTTTACCAAGCAATGGGGGGAGAAGAACAATACCAACGTAATCGTTGACAACATCAACTTGGTTGACCTTCCAGCCAGGGCAGCGTCTGAGGCGCAGGCCCAAAAAGGCCACGACCTGTTTATGTTTCTCTCGCCACCAGCGGCCTATGAGAAGCAGGCCTTGGACATGACCCACGTCTACCAAGAGGTGGAGAAGAAGCATGGCAAGAAGATTGATCTGGCGCACAAGTCCACCTACAACCCCAAGACGAAAAAGTATTTCGCGTTTTCTGATGCCTACACCTGCGATCCGGGCAACTGGCATAAGGATTGGTGGACCGAGGCCGGCTATCCGAACGGGCCCGATACCTACGACGATCTGCGCGCCGGCGCCAAGAAAATCCGCGACAAGACCGGCCATCCTTGCGGTCTAGGACTGGGGCAGGAACTCGATACCAGCATGGCCATGCGCGCTATATTGTGGTCGTTTGGAGGCGCGGAGCAGGACGAGCTCGGCAATGTGACCATCAATTCCAAAAACACCATCGAAGCGCTCAAGTTCATGAAGGCGCTGTACCAGGAGTCGGAAACGCCGGAGGTATTTACCTGGACGCCTCCGTCCAACAACCAGGCCATGCTCGCCGGCAGAGTTTCCTTCGTGATGAATGCCATTTCCATCACCCGCCAGTCGGAGAGAGAGCACTTGCCCATCGACGCCAAGATCATGATCAGTCCAGCGTTGAAAGGACCGGTGCGCCGGATTGCTGCCGAACACGTGATGAACTGCTACGTCGTCTGGAACTTTGCGGAAAACAAGGAAGGCGCGCAGCAATTCCTGATCGACTACATGGACAGCTTCCATGACGGTTTTGTCGCCGGACAGTTTTACAACTTCCCCTGTTTCCCCGCCACCGTGCCGAATCTGAAGGCTGAGATCTCCAACGATCCCAGGGCCAATCCCCCGGACAAATACAAAGTCCTGGGCAACGTGCTGGAGTGGGCCACCAACGTGGGCTATCCGGGATACGCCACCGCCGCCATTGACGAGTCCTTCAAGACTTGGGTCATCCCAACCATGTTCGCCAAAGTGGCGCGTGGCGACGAAACCCCGGAAAGCGCAGCCGCGGCAGCCGAGCAGGAGTACAAGCGCATCTTCGACAGATGGAAATAACACGGGGGCTCGATGGCCGTCGTTGAAACACGCGACCTGACCAAAGTATTCAAAGAAGGAGAACTCGGAGCGGTAAACAACGTGAACCTGGAAACTCGCGAAGGCGAGTTTCTGGTCTTCCTCGGGCCCTCGGGTTCCGGCAAAACCACTCTCCTGCGCATGATCGCCGGCCTGGAACAACCCACGGCCGGCGAAATTCTGATTGGCGGCCGGGTGGTGAACGACCTCAGCCCTCGGGAACGCCGGATTGCCATGGTGTTCCAAAGCTACGCTCTGTATCCCCATCTCTCCGTCTATAACAACATCGCGTTTCCCCTGAAAGCCCAAAACGTAAAAAAAGAACTCCGCAAAGGTAAGGTGGAATGGGCGGCCTCGCTGCTCGGCATCAGCTCGCTGCTTCAGCGCAAGCCGCGGGAGCTTTCCGGTGGTGAGCGGCAAAGGGTCGCCCTGGCCCGGGCTATTGTCCGCGAGCCCTCGGTCTTCCTGTTGGACGAGCCTCTCTCCAACCTCGACGCCAAGCTCCGCCTTTCGGCACGCGAGGAGTTGGAGCGCTTTCACCGGCGTGTCGGCACCACCACCATCTACGTCACTCACGATCAGGTGGAAGCCATGGCCATGGGCGACCGCATTGTGGTTCTGAATCAGGGCTGTGTTCGCCAGATTGGCACGCCCACGGAGGTCTATGACAATCCCGCGGACACCTTCGTCGCCACGTTCCTCGGGTCTCCGCCCATGAACTTGATTGAAAACGGCGATGTCATCGTCGGCTTCCGGCCGGAGCATTTCAGGCTTGCGCAAGCGGTCGGCGATGCTCAAAAAGTCGCTTTTAACTTCCGCGTGGAAAACGTGGAGTACCTGGGCGCAGAGTACATTCTTTCCGGATCTCTTGCGGACGGCCGCCTCGAGGGCAAGAAGGTGATCGCGCGGCTCCTTCTGGGGCACTCCATCGAAGCGGGAACCACATATCCATTCGCCGTGCCCGAACACCACTTGAAGTTCTTTGATCGCGCCACGGAGAAGCGGCTGGAGCCAAGGGTTGACGCGAGGGCTCTGTTGTGGCAGTGAGCCGCGCCAAGGACAAGTCCGTCGGGGCGGCGCAAAGCCCCATGCTCGGCGCGGCTATGTTTGCCCCTGCGGCGCTTTACATTTTGCTCCTCATTGGCGCGCCGTTTGTGCTGGCCATCTTTTACGCCTTCAGCGATGCCCGCATCGGCAACACCGAACTCCATTTTGCCGGGCTGGAAAACTTTCGCAGCATCCTGCAAAGCCCCAGTTTCCACAAAGCGGTGCAGAACTCGATTATTTTCACCATCGTCGCCCAGATCGTTGTCCTGGTCTGCTCCAACATCCTTTCCATTGCGCTGGAGAAACCCTTTCGCGGCCGCGGACTGGTGCGCTTCCTCATCCTGCTGCCCTGGGTGGCCCCGGTATCGCTGGGAACGATCGGCTGGAAGTGGATCCTGGATTCGATCTACAGCGTGATTACCTGGGTGCTGGTGTGGCTGCGAATCGTCAACCCGTACAACACTCCCATGTGGCTGGGAGAACCGAAGCTGGCCATGGCATCGGTGATTCTGGTCCATTGCTGGCGTCTGATTCCGTTCTCCACCGTCATCCTGCTGGCCGGGCGGAGTGCTATGCCCAAAGAAATCCCGGAGGCGGCAGCCATTGACGGCGCGGGCTTCTGGCGCACGCTTTTCCAGATCAACCTGCCCATGATGACGCCCATCCTCAGCGTTGCCGTGCTGTTCGGCACCATCTTCACTTTTACCGATATGACCGTGGTCTATATTCTGACCAACGGTGGGCCGTATGATTCCACGCAAACCTTGCCCATGCTGGCTTTCACTCAGGGAATTCAGGCGAGCGACCTGGCGGCGGGCGCGGCCATCTCGGTTTTCCTCGTTCCGGTACTGGTTCTGATTGCCTATTTGATGCTTCGAGTGGCGCATCGCGCGGAGGTGTCGTGACGAACGCCCGGCAAGGGAAGAGACCGCTTGGCATCTCCCTGCTCGGCTTTCTGCTGCTCCTTGCAGCGGTCGCCCTTCTAGCGCGCACTGTTTTGTTGCACGCCGGGTGGATGGCCGGGGTGGGCCGGCTTCTTGCGGTGTTGATTTTTGCCGTGGTCGCGATGGGCCTGTGGAGGCTCAGGAATGGCTCGCGCATCTTTCTGTTTTTCTTGATTGCGCTGGACGCGCTGACCAGCCTGGTAGCGCTGCTGGTGTACGCGCTCCCCCAGTCGCAGCACCGGCTTGCCGTCGAGTTAATCGTCCAGTTTTGCATTGCCGCCATGTTGATCTGGTACCTGCAGAGACCCGAAGTTCGGCACGCGTTTGGCGGTTTGAGCGCCTGGCCCAAGACCGTGCAGATGCTGGTGCTGACGATCTTTACCGTGCTGCTGGCCTTCCCGTTTTATTGGATGGGCATCGCCACGTTCAAGCAGAATATTGACCTCTACGCAACGGACAACAATCCTTTCACTTTCAACCTGCCGCCGACGCTGAACCATCTGCATTATCTGTTTGGCGAAACGCAGTTCGTTCGCTGGTTGGGCAATACCGCGCTGGTTGGAGTCATCGTCGTGGCCATCACGCTCCTTCTGGCCTTGCCGGCTGCTTACGCGCTGGCGCGGCTTACCGGGCGGTGGGGAGAGCGGCTGGGGATCGCTATTTTTCTCACCTACCTGGTCCCTCCGACTCTGCTGTTCATTCCGTTGTCGCGGGTGGTGGCCGTGCTGGGACTCCAGGACACCATCTGGTCGCTGGTGCTGGTGTATCCCAGCGTAACTGTGCCATTTTCCATCTGGCTGCTGATGGGTTTCTTCAAGTCCATTCCCAGAGAGCTGGAAGATGCGGCTATGGTGGATGGACTCACGCGCTTCGGTGCCTTCGTCAAGCTCGTGGTTCCTATTTCCCTGTCCGGCATTCTTACCGTGGTGATTTTCGCGTTTACGCTGGTGACTCAGGAATTTGTTTACGCTCTCACCTTCATCTCGCCTGAATCCAAACAGATGGTGGGTGTGGGTGTCCCCATCTTTTTGGTCCGCGGTGACGTGTATTACTGGGGAGCGCTGATGGCCGCCTGCTTGATTGCCAGCATTCCCATCGCCTTCCTCTATAACCTCTTCCTCGACCGCTTCATCGCCGGCTTCACCGTCGGCGCCGTCAAGGGCTGACCGCAGGAGACAAGGTCATGATCAAGCTTGTTTATTGCATCACGAAGAAGCCGGGCTTGTCGGATGAGGAGTTCTTTCATTACTGGGAAAAGGTCCACGGCCCGATCGGTGCCCGGATTCCTCGCCTGCGCCGATTGGTCCAGAGCCACCGCCTCTCCGTCCCCGGAGACAAGCACCGGCCTGACTACGACGGCATGGCGGAACTCTGGTTTGACGACGTGCAGGCCTTGCTAACGGCTCGCCAGTCGCCCGAATGGAGAGCCTCGAATGAAGACGAAGCGAACTTCATAGACCACAGCAAAGTCGCTTACTTTGTCTCCGAGGAACACATTATCTCGGGCGGGGGCGGGCCAAGATAAGTAGCAGTCAACGAAGGGGGAACGCCGAGCCGCAAAAAGGGAATAGTTTTTTCCAGGGCTCCGCCTTCTCCTTCTCGTCTCAAGAAATTTCTTGCCAAGCAGCTATTATTTGGGCGCCGTCACCGTTTCGAGCGGTTGCACGTCGCGCTCCACCTTGGCGGCGATCTTGTCTTCGGCAACTTCCAGGTCGTACCGCGTCTGCAGATTCATCCAAAATGCAGGGCTATTTTTGAAATAACGCGCGAAGCGCAGCGCCGTGTCGGCAGTGATGCCGCGGCCCTCGTTCACGATATCGGCGATCCGCGTCACCGGGACGCGCAAATCCATCGCCATTCGGTTCATGCTCAGCCCCAGAGGGGCCATGAATTCCTCGCGAAGAATCTCTCCCGGATGCACCGGCTTCAGTTTCTTTGCCATCGAGTCTCCTAGTGGAGCATTATAATGCCTGTGTCCCAAAGAAATTCCTTGCCAAGTAGCTATTATTTTGATATAATGCTTTTGAATTTAGTCGTCAACTTGCCCTTGCGTCCGCCGACCCGGACGAAGGGCCCTCGGAACCGCCGCAGTCGCAGTCCTCGGCAGTCAGGAAGGTCAAAAAGAAACCGCGATGCCCGTAGGTCCCTTAGAGACAAACCACGGGAGACGTGTGTCTCCTCGCGAGGGACCTTTCCGTCCGACTCCCGACATCTAACCTCCAGCGCCTATTCTTCGCTAAGTCTTTTAACATCAACACTTACGAAATTTGCATCCGCAAGTCCTGTAGCATCAACACTTACAAGAAAACTGCACTTGAAACCCTTTAGAATCAACACTTACAAAAAAGGGGGGGAGGGGGAGGGGTAACCCCTCGAAAACCGGTCAAAAAAGGTCAAATCGAAATCGGTGCCGGCAGAGAAGAATGGGGCAGGCTTTCCGAATTACCCTGCGCGTTTCGAGTTCATTCCTTCCGGCTGCACGCCTCGAATCGCCGCATCCAGCAATTCCACCATGTGCAGGACGGGCAGCGTGCGCCCGTTACGCTTCAGCCCCGCGGCAATTTGCAGCAGGCAACCGGGATTGCTGGAAACCACCGCATCGGCGTTTGTCGCCGCGCAGCTCTCTGCTTTGCGGTCGCCCAGCTCTTGCGCGGGTCCGGGCGCGATCAGGTTGTAGATACCCGCGGAGCCGCAGCAGATTTCCCGGTCGGCAATTTCCACCACCTCGAGCTGGGGGATTGTGGCCAGTGCCTTGCGGGGTTGCGCGCGAACGCCCTGCGCGTGTTGCAGATGGCAGGCATCGTGATAGGCGACGCGCATCGCCAGCGGCTGGCGTGCCGCGCGCGGTTCGAGCTCGGCGAGCACTTCCGAGATGTCCTTGCAGCGCGCGGAAAAAGCCTTGGCGCGCGCGGCATAAGCAGGGTCGTCGCGCAGCAGGTAACCATAGTCCTTGAGGTTGGAGCCGCACCCGGCGGCATTGCTGACGATGACGTCCACACCCGTGCGCTCGAACGCGTCAATCAGCCGCCGCGCCAGTTGCAATGCAGGTTTTTCTTGGCCCGCGTGGATCATCAGCGCGCCGCAGCAGCCTTGCTCGCGCGGCAGGATCACTTCGCAGCCTTCGGCGGCGAGGACCCGCGCGGTGGCCTCATTTACGTTCGGAAACAGGACGCGCTGCACGCACCCGAGCAAGACGCCAACGCGCAGTCGCGGTGTGCCCTGCGCCTGCACCCGTTCCGCCGATTTCGAGAACAAGGAGCGAAAAGAGATTCTGGGAAGCAGCTCGTCCATCGAGCGGAACGCCGCGGGAAGAATCTTGAGCGCGCCAAGGCGTTCGACGAGCCAGCGGATCCCCAGGGCCTGGTAAAGCCAGACGGGCAACAGCAACAGCCGGAGACGCGACGCGTGCGGAAAAACGGCAAAGATCAACCGGCGATAAAGTCGCTCGCCGAGCGGCCGCGGGTGGTTACGCTCAATCTGCGCGCGCGTGGCCTCGATCAGTTTGTCGTACTTTACGCCGGAAGGGCATGCGGTCATGCACGCCATGCAGCCCAGACAATGGTCAAAGTGCGCGACGAAGGTATCGGTCATCTGCGCCTGGCCATCGCTGGCCAGTTTCATCAAGTAAATCCGCCCGCGCGGCGAATCCATCTCTTCATGCCACAAACCGTACGTCGGGCAAGTCGGCAGGCAGAAGCCGCAATGCACGCATTCGCTGATCAGTTTCATCGAGGGAGGGTTGTGATTGTCGAAGGCCGGCACAGCCTTCGCTGCTGGGCTCGCAGCGGGGACACCCTGCGCGTTAATCGCCGCTTCTCCGCCGGCCGAATCGTGGTCGGTCATCAGATTCCACCCACGAACCGGCCGGGATTCAAAACCTGGCCGGGGTCGAGCTGCGCTTTGACCTGCCGCATCAACGCCACGGAATCGCTCGGAGCGCCCCAAATGTTGAAGCGGGATTTGAGCGGATGCGAGCAACGCAGCGCGACGACTGTCCCCCCGAGCGCCTCTGCATTGGCGCGCAAACTTTCGAGCGCAGCCACCAGCGCGTCTTCGCTGGATGCGCCCAAGCTCAGTTGGCCCACGCCAATGGCTTGCGCTACGACCTTCCACGTCAATTTTTGCGCTGTCCCGGCGCTTCCCAGAGCCGCGCAGAATTCTGCGATCTGCGTTGGCAGCACGCTGAACGTAGCGACGACTTTTGCATCTCCTTCGTTCCAAAGTGCTTCGCGCGCATTCCAACAGTTCGCGGAATCCTTCGGCGCCGCTTTCGCGGCCAACTGGCGCAACTGCTTTTCCTGCGCGTCCAATCCCGCGCGCGTTCCTTCAAAGGCGACGTCCAGTGAAGGCTCACTGTTCGACTCGGCGCGCAACTGCAGGCAGGAATATGCCAGCCGCGAATCGCGAATTCTATCCGCCAGTGAGGAGAGCATCTTGAGCGAAGACGCCGTGAAGGTCAGCGATCGCGCTTCGTGCGCGAGAGGGTGCAAGCGGAACACCGCCTCCGTAATGACGCCCAGCGTCCCAAGCGATCCTGCCGCCAGCTTCGGCAAATCATATCCCGCGACATTCTTTACCACCTTGCCGCCGCTTCTGGCCAAAGTTCCGTCGGCCAAAGCGAGCGTGACGCCGATGATGAGGTCGCGCAAAGAACCAAACCGCGCGCGCAATGCGCCGCTGTCGTTGGTAGCGAGGATGCCGCCGATGGTGGCGCGTTCTGGCCAAAGCGCGTCGAGCGCCAGCCGCTGCCCATGCTCGGCCAGCGTACGTTGGAATTGGGCCACTTTGCATCCGGCTTGCACTGTCGCCGTCATGTCCGCCCAGGCGTGCTCGAGAATACCGTTGAGCCGCGCGGTGGAAAGAACCAGGTCCGCGCGCCGCGGCGGATTTCCCCAGCCAATTTTTGTTCCGCCGCCTCGCGGAATTACGGCCAGCCCTGCGCGGCCGGCGCAAGCGAGGACCTTCCCCAGTTCCTCTTGCGTTCCCGGCTCGACAACGATCCCGGGCAGAACGCCATCCACTTGGTCCGCCTGGGTCGCGGAGCGAATGTTTGCCGCGCCAACGATGGCGGCAATTTCCTCTCGCGGTGGAGCGGTCATTTGTTTCATCGCCGGTTCGAAGGACTGAGCCATGTGCCGCGCCTAGAAGAACTGCGCCACGCCCGAAGTCTCCAAGGGGTGAGGCTCATACGGGCCGGTTTTCTCCGCGCACAGACGGGGCCGCGGGAATACTTTGGTAGGATTCGACAATTGCTCGGGATCAAATGCGCAGCGCACGCGTTGCATCGTGTCGAGATCAGGTTCGGCAAACATCGCGGACATAAAACCCTTTTTCTCCTCGCCGACGCCGTGCTCGCCGGTGATGGACCCTCCGGCCTCGACGCAAAGCTCCAGGATCCGAGAGGCAAGTTTCTCGGCCTTATGCTCCTGCCCCTCGATGCTCCGGTCGTAGAGAATCAAAGGGTGCAGGTTTCCATCGCCCGCGTGGAAAACATTCGCAACGCGCAGCCCGAATTCCGCGCTGAGCCGGTCAATTTCGCTCAGCACCTGCGGAAGCGCCGTGCGCGGAATCACGCCATCCTGCACGATATAATTCGGCGAGATGCGTCCGACGGCGGCGAACGCGGCCTTGCGACCCTTCCAGAATACGGCGCGTTCTTCATCCGACTGCGCCAATCGAATCTCCCAGGCCGCGCACGCCGTGCAAATCTCCTTCACGCGCGCCATCAGGTGTTCGACTTCGGCTGCCGGCCCGTCCAGTTCCACAAGCAGCAAGCCGCCGCAATTCGGATAGTTGGCGTGAACCGCGGCTTCGGCGGCCTGGATGGCGAGGTTGTCCATCATTTCGACGGCTGCAGGCAAGACGCCCGCGGCAATAATCTCGCTGACGGCCGCGCCCGCTTCATTTGTAGAATGGAACGCGGCCAGCAGTGTCTGGACAACTTCGGGCCGCTTCACAATCCGAAGAATGACCTTCGTGGCGATCCCCAGCGTCCCTTCCGAACCCACAAAGACGCCGCAAAGATCGTAGCCGGGATGGTCGAGCGTTCTGCCGCCCAGGTGAACCAGCGAACCGTTCGGCAGCACAACCTCCAGGCCCAGCACGTGCGTCGTGGTGAAGCCATATTTCAGACAGTGGGCGCCGCCGGAATTCTCCGCCACGTTTCCGCCGATACTGCACACCTGCTGGGAAGACGGATCGGGTGCATAAAAATAACCGTGCGAAGCGACGGCCTGGGTCACGCTGAGATTCATTACACCGGGCTCGACGACCACGCGGGCGTTGGGAATGTCAATCTCGAGGATGCGGTTCATGCGCGCTAGGCTGACCACAATGCCGCCCGCAACGGGCAAGGCGCCGCCGCTCAGGCCGGTCCCCGAACCGCGCGCCACAAAGGGGATTTTCTCTTTGTGGCAGAGGCGGAGAATTGCCCGCACCTGCGCTGTGGATGTCGGCAGCAACACCGCCGCGGGGAGAACGCGGAAGTTGGTGAGGCCGTCGCACTCATAGGTATGCAGTTGCTCGGGCTGGCTGATGAGGCCGTCCTCGCCGACGATTTCTCGAAACTGGCCGAGGGTGCCGGCGACCATAGCTCCCTTCCTCTCCGAATCAGGCGGGCGTGCCCATGCCCCCTGATGGCTGGATTCGAAAGGAGCCTCGTCCCCCTGTGGCTGACGCAGGCTCCGTCAAGATTGTACCGCACGCGCCGCGCCCGTGCGCTCCGTATGCGCGATGCGGGGAGCATGCCTGGGAGTGATGCCGCCCACACCAAGCGCTTTCACTTGATGAACGTCAGCCCGTGAGGCACGGCCCACGCAAATACGTAGGCATACAGCATCACGATGACGCCGACGATTGCGCCAAGCGCAACGGAGTGCCACACGACAAAGCGGAAGATCATGCCCTCGTTGCCCACTTGGTTGGTCGCCGAAGTGGCGATGGTGATGGACTGCGCGTCCACAATTTTGCCCATGACCCCGCTCGCGCTTGCACCGCGTTCTCGGTCGGGTGATCCCCTGGCCCTCACTTGACGGGAGGTATCGGAATGGCGCCCGTGAACACATAGGCCTGCAGAAGAGCGATCAGTCCTATCACCGCCGCCCCCGCGACCGAATGCCACCACACTTTGCGGAAGATCGGCCCCAGGGCATGGGACCGCTCGTAGGGATCATCGTAACAGGCAGCGCAGGCCACCATGATGGACTGGGCGTCGATCATCTTGCCCATGACGCCGCCCGTCGAGTTGGTGGCCACGACCAGGACCTCGTTCAAGTGGAGCTGCTGCGCGGTGATGCGCTGCAGGCTCCCGAAGAGGGCGTTGGAGGCGGTGTCCGAGCCGGTGAGGAAGACGCCGAGCCAGCCGAGGTACGCCGCGAAGAACGGGTACATGACGCCAGCGCCGGTGAATGCCAGGCCGAGGACAGCGTCGGTGCCGGAGTAGCGGGTGAGGAATCCGAGGCCCAGCACTTGGCCGATGACCAGGACGGGGGTCTTCATGCGACGCGCGGTCCGGACGATGGTCTCCTTCCACTGGGCGGCGCTCAGCATGAGCACCATACCCGACAGAAGCGCGGCCACGAACACGCCC
>DASWCG010000152.1:0-3306 GCA_036390175.1 Candidatus Acidiferrales bacterium
AGAATCTACGCGAGGCGCTGTAAGACGTGCGGGCGTACGAGCGGGGTGAGGACGTCAACCTCCGCGTCACACATTTTCCTTCTGCTCCCAAACAGCTTACTCCGAGGGAAATCCGGCGGATTCGCAGGAAGCTCAATGCCAACCAGGCGGCGTTCGCGCAATACCTCAATGTGAGCGCCAATGCCGTCCGAAGCTGGGAACAAGGCACGCGGAAACCGCAACAAGCGGCGTTGAAACTCCTGGTCATCGTCAAGAAAAACCCGAAGGCGCTTTTGACCGCTCAGAGGCTGCTGGGAGATCGGATCGCCGGCAACCTTGAACAATCGTATTTCTTGATCTTCCCCGGCATTTCCGGCCTTTGAGGTTGGCCACTTTTCTCCGGCAATCGGCGTCAAAGTCTCCAGTACGATTTGAGGTCTGAGAGTCATTCCTATGCCGAGAAGCCTGATTGCCACGATGCTGGCTGCTGGCTCTGTCCTCGTTCAAGCCAAGCAATCGCCGACAGAGGAAATTCCACGCACCCAAACGCAACCACTGCCACAACTTACCACCGAGCAAAGCGAAGCCCGAACCAAAATCAGCGTTAATTCCGATCTCGTGGTCCTTCCTGTCACCGCCAAAGATCGCCGCGGCAACCTTGTCCCCGATCTTCGGAAAAACGAGTTCCGCATCTTCGACGATGACGTCGAACAAGCCACCGACGTTTTCACTGTCGAAGCCTTTCCGCTATCGCTTGTGGTCCTCATGGACGACGATCTGAAATCGCAGGACGCCGCACAGATGGCTCCCACTCTACGCGCCATCACTGCTGGAATCAGTCCCAAGGACGAAGCCATCATTTGCCGCTTCGACCTGTCGTTTTATCCAGGCGACGGGTTTAGCGGCGACCTCAACAAGCTATGGGCCGAACTGAAGGACGCCCAAGACCACAGCGGCCCTTCGACCTCCGGCCCCGTCCCCTTCGTCACTTCGCCATCGAGCCATCAACTCGGAGTGGGTGAACCGCCCCAGGCGGCGCCAACTAACCTTGGCTCCCGCCCAACCAAAGCTCTAGACGACGCCGTCCATTCGGCCGCTGAGTTGCTTCACGACCGTGGAGCCAGCCGGCGCAAGATCATACTTCTGATCTCCGACGGCCTTAACGGGCCAAGATTCAACCGCCATACTTACCCGGACACTCTCGAGGCGCTCCTTCACGACAATATATCTGTATACAGCTTGGCTGTCGGCCACTCCTTAAAGCGAAAGTTCTCCCGCCTGGTTAACTATGCGAACGACTCCGGCGGCGACATCTATTACGCCGCCCAAAGCGCAGGCATGGAAAGGCTCTATTCGCGAATAACCGAAGAAGCTCGCCACGAGTACACACTGGCCTACGTGCCCCAGGGCAACAACCGGAACGCGAGTTATCACAAGGTGGAAGTTCGTACCACACGAGAAGGCGTCACCACCAAGACCCGCCGGGGGTACTACACCGGTCCTCTCGTCGTTCCTGCTAAGCAGTAATGGGTGGATCAAATGGCGGCATCGGTTCCTTCAGTAGCTAGTCTATATTGATGTAGTTTAGTGGAGGTCCATTCATGTTGCGTAAGTGCGGCACATTGGTTTTGGGGAGTTTACTGTTGGTCACGGCGGGCTGCGAGAAAGCTGTGAAGGTGAGCGAATCCAAGCAAGTTTCAGCATTCGCGATGGCCGGCGTGCCGGAGGAAAATGCAGTCAGGTTCGCCGGGGGCGGTGCGGCAGGAAATTCCCAGCGCTTTGTCGCTACCCGACACAAGCTTGAGGTGATTGCATCGGAGTCGAATCTGCCCAAAGCATGGGAATCGGTGATCGCTTACTGCGGGACGATTGAATGCACGGTGGTCTCTTCCAATCTCGTGGCGCAGAGGCGGGATGCGCCGCCGTTCGGCAGTATGTCCCTGCGAGTTTCCCCGGGAGACTTGAAGAAGCTCTTCGATCAGGTCGAGAAGCACGGCCAGGTCGTGGGGCACGCCACAGAGAGCGAAGACAAAACCACAACGGTGCTGGACACCGATGCCAGGATTAAGAATCTGACGAGCTTCCGAGATAGCTTGCGGACGATGCTGGCGAAATCATCAGCGAGCGTCAAAGACCTTGTCGAGATTCAGCAGCAATTGACCGAAGTGCAGTCGCAACTGGACAGCGAGACCGCACAGCGCAAGATTCTGGCAAATGAAACCGAAAAAGTGGCGGTCGAAATCTCTATCGGAGTGGAAAGGAGCGGGAGGGGCAGAAGCGCATGGACGCCTATCGGGGATGCACTGCGCGAATCGGGTTCCGATTTTGCGGCTAGCGTGGCTTGGCTCATTACCGCGATTGTGACGATTATCCCATGGTTCGTATTGATCGCTCCGCTCGGCTGGCTCGTGATCAAGTTCTGGCGGCGCTTCCGGCGAAAGACGAGCAGCACGCCATCCTGACGAGGTAAACCCATCCCCCTTGTTCGCCTTGCTACAATCGGCTTGTGGCGGCTGGGGCGCAAACCGAGATGCATGAACTACTGGCGGTGGATACGGACGCTGGGACGCGGCTGGACCGGTTTGTGGCCGCGCATTGCCCGGAACTCTCGCGCTCGCGCGTGCAAGAACTGATCGACGGCGGCCATGTCCTCGTCAACGGCAAACCTGCGAAATCTTCGCAGAAACTTCACGGCGGTGAACTCATCACCGTGCGTGCTCATCCCCGTCCGGCGACCCGTGCCGAAGCGGAATCGATTCCGCTCGATGTGCTTTACGAAGACGACGACGTCATCGCCATCAACAAGGCCGCGGGCATGACGGTTCATGCGGGAGCGGGAAATGTTTCGGGGACGCTGGTCAATGCACTGCTGGGGCGCGGGCAAGCGCTTTCGCAGACGGGCGATCCGCTGCGGCCGGGAATCGTGCATCGGCTGGACAAAGAAACTTCGGGCGTGATCCTGGTGGCGAAGAACGACGCGGCGCACGCGAAGCTCGGCGAAGCCTTTCGCCAGCGCGCCATCCAGAAAACGTACATCGCGCTGGTGCAGGGCGCTCTCCCGGAGAAGAGCGGCCGAATCGAACTGGCGATCGGGCGCGACCCGATTCATCGCACGCGCATGGCAACGCAGCGCAAAGCCTGGCACGGCGCGGGTATCGCCAATCCGCGGGAGGCGCGCACGGACTGGAAAGCGCTCGCGAAAATCGACGGCACGACACTGGTGGAAGTCCAACTCCACACTGGGCGCACGCATCAGATTCGAGTGCACTTTTCCGCGCTGAAGCATCCTGTGGTGGGCGATATGCTTTATGGAGCAGCAGGGGAAGT
>DASWCG010000153.1:0-10523 GCA_036390175.1 Candidatus Acidiferrales bacterium
GCCCCTTGCGATGCGACATTGTTAGTGTGTCATTCCGCTTGCCCTGAGGTCGTGCCCAAAGGCTCCTTGCGGCTTGATCTGCATTTTTATCACTTACCAGGTCCCTATTCCTGTATCGCAGGCCGCGCCGAAACCACATGCTTTCGACACAGGGAGTCACTTGTCTGGTTACCGCGTTTACCAGGACTCACATCAGCAATTCGCGAATCACCTACGCCTGCCAATAAGGTATGGAACACCTTCGACCGTCAATTGCCACACGAAAAACAGCTCGACCGCTACTATGGCCGAGTAGCTCAAGCCGGGAAGTTGATTGATTGTCTCAGGCAAAGCGAACAGAACTCCGAGCTGCACTAGCGTCGCGAAAAGGACCGACGCCAGGATTTGCATAATCGTTGCCTTTTTTCTGCGCATTTCCCTGACAACAAAGTACGTCAATAGGCCCGAGCTGGTCACGGCACGAAAGGCGAATCTCGATGGCATCCACATCTTCGTGCCATGGCTGTCCGAATAAAAGAAGTCTGCGGCGACCAAGGCGACGACACAGATACCTACAGCCAAGTAAATTAGATTGTCTCGAATTTGTGGTTTCACTCTGGGAAACCTGGCACCGTTACATCGCGTGTTTCTGTTCAATTTGGCGCGTATCAAGCGCAAAATTGTCTTAGCAGCGAAAGAATATAGCAGAAAAGGTGGATAAGTCCTGGTAAGTCGCCTAACCGGACATGTGGACAGTCCTAGCGCGCTTGGGTCGGTTCGTACATGATCGGAAAAATGGCGGACGAGGAGACCGCTCACAGTGCAACCATCAAAAAATCCTCTGCGTCACTGCTCCCGTTGTTTGGCCTGCGCCCCGGCTGCGGCAGCGGCCTCTTTGGCGCGTGGGGCAACCGCCGGTGGGGAAAGCTGCGCCGGTTGGTCTTCTTGACGACCTTGGACCTTGCTGCGCAAGACTGCGCCATCTTCGATGACAATGCCGCGCGTCTCCATGTCGCCTGTGACTCTGCCAGTCCTGGAAACCTGGACGCGCTCGCCCTTGAGCGTTCCAATCACTTCACCGTGAACGATGATTTCGCGGGCTTCGATTTCCGCGGTGACGCGCGCGTTGGGACCGACAGTGAAACTCCCATCGCCAATGCGAATTTTTCCTTCGAACTCGCCATCTAGGCAGAGGTCCCCCCGACCGGAGATTTCTCCTTTGATCCTGAGGCCGTGGCTCACGCACGCTGGCGCATTCGGAGAAACTGAAGGCGCTGCATCGGCAGGACGCTGCGGTGAAGGAACAGAGGAAGGCGTAGTGTCGGGAGAAGGTTGCGGTTTGTTTGCTTCAGCTTTAGGCCACATTAGACACCTCCATGCTGCGAACTCCGAAGCCGCGGAGCTGGGGTGCCGTCGGACCAGGCCGGAGGAAACCTGAGGATAGTACAGGGGAGTGAGGGTGTAAAGGAGAAAAGCCAGGGTGCAGGGGAGGGCGCCAAATTCGCTCTGCACGCAAGTGGCTGTATGGCTCGGATTACCGGACATTTGAAGTAATGCTTCACTTTTCCGATTACCGCGTTAATCGGGACTCTAAGCCATGTGGTACCGCATCACACTTCCGTGCCCGAGTCTAGCTTTTCTCCAACGCGTTTCGCGTCATCGAGCGCTCGTCTCGCGTCTTCAAGGCGCGAAGCCGGAACTCGAATCTCTACATATCGTCCTTGACGCGC
This sequence comes from Candidatus Acidiferrales bacterium, assembly GCA_036390175.1. Taxonomy (GTDB): domain Bacteria; phylum Acidobacteriota; class Terriglobia; order Acidiferrales; family UBA7541; genus DASQHY01. Next base: position 1,710 of record DASWCG010000153.1, read on the forward strand.
GAAATATCGCTCGGTCAAGTGAACTGGGATGTCTCTGCTTGCGAGAACGCCCGGAATAATCAATTCATCTACGCCAACGGGCAAAGTCATGAAAATAACGAGTTCGTAAGAGTCAGGCAAATTGGCCTCTGGACACGGATAGCCTCGAATCAGCCGTCTGCACAAGGATATAGCAGCTTTGACGACCCAAGTCCTGATAACTCGGATTACCGGACATTTGAAGTAATGCTTCACTTTTCCGGTAACCGGCGGGTGGCCCACCCTCCAGCGCGAGGTAGCCTTGGGGGTGCCGCGTCCTTGCGCACTCCAGCAAGGGTGGGGCCTTGGGCTTCGTCGCTTAGGTTTTATACCCTGTGCGGGCTTTGAAGGGCTGGGTCCGGCGTGCCCCTTTGCAAACTCCTCATTCCTAACAACTTATAGAAATTCCTTGACTTTTAAGTGCCCGTATGGTAAAATGCGCCCTGGAAAATGACGATGATCTCTCTGTCGAACGCGCCTCCGCCACCTGGCCGGGAAGCTTTACTCTCAACTTTCAACTATCGACTATCAACTTTCCCCATTAACTCCTTTAGGATCACATATATCCGCAAAAACGCGTCCGCAACTCCTTATGGCTCACATATTTACAAAACAAAGGACTTAAAACCCTTTAGAATCACATACTTCTAAAAAACAGCACCGGGGGGAGGGGGTAGCAAGGTCGCAGTTCCTCAGTCTAACCTCCAACATCTACCCTCAAACCTCCAGAAAGCCCGCCATGCCCACCAAACGAAAGACCGCCTTTGTACACTCCGAAGACCACTGCCGGTTCGTTTCCACCCACAATCATCGCTGCCGCATGTTCCGCGCCTGGTACCACGATTCGCTCTGTGCCCACCACGCCCGTCTGCAACAGCGTGAAACAGAAGACCTTGCCGACGATCTCCTCGTCGGCGTCGAAGACTTCCGCTCCGCCGCGGCTGTCAATCACATCCTCGGCAAGGTCTTCGAGCTCACCGCGCGCGACCGCATCAAGCCCCGCAAGGCCGCGCTTCTGGCCTATCTCAGCCAGTTGCTCCTCAACAGTCTTCCCGCCGTCCGCCTGGAACTCTCCTACGCCCACGCGCTGCCTAGTCTGCATAAAGCTATCAATCGCTTGTACCGTAAGGCCCGGCACCGCGCCGCCGTAGAGGATTTTGAACGCCAGATTTCCGAGGGAGATGGCCCGGTAGAGCGAGTTACAGAAGTCCCTGAATTCGACCCCGGCTCGCAAGAACCGCAGCAAGGTTGATGGGGAGGGAACTCGATCGCGGAGCCGAATATGCCGAAGCTAGCCTTTCATCACGTGTTCCAGCGACCCTCACTTCCCAGAGGGACCGAGCCCGAACGCGCGCGAGTGAAACTGCAGCGACGCCGAGAAATGTTCCGCCACATATCGCCAATCGTGGCCGCCCGGATAGAGATGAAATTCGTGAGGGATGCCCCGCGACTGCAGCAAATCATGAAACGCTTTGGCGCCGGCGTTGAAGCCGAACTCATCCTCTGTCCCGCAGTCGAAATAAATCTTCAGGCCGTGAGGACGCGGGCCGTTCCGCACCAGCGAAAAGGGACTGTTGCGTTCCCAGAAAGCCAAATCCGGCGGCGAGCCAAACACGTTGCCCAGGACCCGCGAGAGAGCCAATTGCTGCCCATTGGCCTTGGAAAAGTTCGGCAGCTTTTCCACCAGCGCGGCGCTGTGCGCGCTCGCCGAGCCGAACAATTCCGGATGGCGAAAGGCCAGCCGCAGGGCCCCGTAGCCGCCCATGGAAACCCCCGCGATCCCGCGATACTGGCGCCCGGACCGGATGCGATAGCGCCGCTCGATGTACGGCAGAAATTCCCGCACCAGAAAATCCTCGTAGCGCTCGCGGCCATCGTGCGAGTTGATGTAGAAACTTCTGTCTCCGGCGGGGGTGACGATGAGGAACTCGCCAAGCTGGTTCTGCTCGCGCAGGTCCTCGACCAGGTTCATGCCGCCGGCTTGGAGAAGGATCTGCTCGTTTTCTCCCAGGCCGTGGAGAAAATAAAGGACGGGGTAGCGGGTCGTCTTTTGCGCGTCGTAAGTCGGAGGCAAAAGCACGCAATACGGCACCGCGCGGCCAAGAATTTTGCTCGAAAGCGAGAGGCACTCGGCGCGTCCCGTGGCGCGGGCCGGTGCAGCCGCCAGAGCGCAAAACAAAAAGAAAAGCGCTGCTGGAATTCCGCCGCGGCCGCCCTCATTCATACCGCAGGGCCTCGACGGGGTTCAGCCGCGCGGCGCGCGCGGCCGGGTACAGGCCTGCCGCCAGGCTCACCACCACGGCGAAGGCGATCGCTCCGAGGACCATCCACCACGGCACCAGCGAGAGGTCAATGGAGGGTAAATCCCGCCGGTGCAGATAAAAATTGGTGCCGAGCGTCAGGGCGCGTCCGATGAGCCACCCGAGGAGCACTCCGAAAATTCCGCCCAGCAGGCCCATCGCGCCGGCTTCGGCGAAAAAGAGCTTGCGAATATCCGGGTCCGAGGCGCCCAGGGCTTTGAGGACGCCAATTTCGCGGCGGCGTTCGAGGATGGCCATCACCAGCGTATTGATGATTCCCAGCGAGGCCACGGCCAGCGCCAGGCTGCCGAAAATTCCCAGAAAAAGATCGAACACCACAAACACGAGCCGGAGGCCGCGGGTGACGTCCTGGAGCGAAAACCCATTGAAGCCCATCTTCTTGATGGCGTCTTCCACGTCCTTCACTTTGGAGGGGTTTGTGACGCGCACGGTAAGGCTCGCGTATCCGGGCTTCGCGGAATTGTCGCGCAACACGCTCCTGATGTCGTTCCCCTGCGCGACGCGCAGAGCCTGCGCAACTTCGAGCGGAATGAAAACGCGGCCGCGGCCAAAGCCGCCCACTCCCGCAGCGGGCTCGGTTTCCACGATGCCGACGATCTTCAACTTTTTCTCGCGGGGGATGATGGAGAAGCCGGCAGCGGGAGATTCCGCGGCCGATTTTCCGGATGCGGAACCATTTGCGCTGGAATCTGCAGGGAGGGCCTGGCGTTCGGCATACCGCAATACGAGTTCCTTGCCGATCAACGTATCGGTTTTTTCGGAAAGCTCCTTGGCGTATTCGATTTGCAGGATGGCCTCATCGGCCGCCGGTCCGGAAAAGAACGCACCCTTGATGCCGTCGAACGCGCCGTTGTTGCGCGCCGACGCAGGCATTCCCGCGACCACCGTGGGAAAGGGACTGCCGGCGAACCGGACTTCCGTAAAGAAGCGGATCTCCGGGTACACCTCGACGACTCCGGCCAGCTTCGCGATCTGCTGCCGGGCGTCTTCGTCGAGCGGTTTGGGTTCTTCGTTGGGGGCCAGATTGTCGCGTGCGGGGCGGCCGAAACCCCGTAGGTTCACTTTTGGCGAAGCATATACGGCGTCGAACAGACCCGTGCGCAGGAGGCGCTTGCTGGCGAGCTCCTGAAGGCCGACGCCGAGGGAGAGCATGGCGACCAGCGAAGCCACGCCGACGGCGATTCCCAGCGTGGTCAAAGAATTTCGCAGCAGCGCCTCGCGGAGGTTGCGGCCGGCCAATTCGGTAAGGTCGCGCGGTTTCATTGGCGGCTCGCGTCGCTCGTCAGCTTTCCGTCGGCCATTTGGAGGATGCGATGCGCGAACCTCTCGGCGCGCGGCCGCTCGTGCGTGACCATAACGATGGTCATGCCCAGTGTTTCGTTGATTTCGCGAAGCAGGAGCATGATTTCGTCGCCCGTGGCGCTATCGAGATTGCCCGTCGGCTCGTCTGCGAGAAGAATTGTGGGGCGATTCACCAGGGCGCGCGCCAGCGCGGCGCGCTGCTGCTCTCCGCCGGAAAGCTCGGTGGGCCGATGAGTCAGGCGGGCCCCGAGGCGCACGCGCTGGATCGCTTCGCGGACGCGCGCGGGGCGCTCGGCGCGGTCCACCTCGGCGAGCCGCAGCGGCAGTTCCACGTTTTCTTCCAGAGTCATTCGCGGGAGGAGGTTGAACGCCTGAAACACCATTCCGACCGTGCGGCTGCGATGCTCGGCGAGTTCCTGCGAATCCATTTCGGCGAGGTTGCGCCCATGGGCGCGAATCGCGCCCGACGTGGGACGGTCGAGACCCGCCATCAAGTTCAGCAGCGTGGATTTCCCCGAGCCGGAGCTTCCCAGCAGCGCCAAGAACTCTCCGCTGCGGATCGTGAGCGTCACGTCGTCTACGGCGCGGACCAGCGCCGAGCCCATTTGATAATGGCGCGTGACGTTCTCGGTCTGAAGAGCTACACCGTCTCTGACTGGGATCATTGCGCCTCTGATGTTACTACGCACCGCAGCTTTCCAAAATTGCTTCCGGGGAGACTCCGACAGCACAGTTTCCTGCGGGTTTGTCAGGCGTCCTGGTTCTATTGCTTGGGGGACTTCACATTTGCGCTTACAAGGGAATACAAATAAATAAGCGTGCCAGCCGTGAATAGGAGGCCGCCGAGGCTCACAAAGACTATGAAAGCAATCGGCCCGTGACCCAGCAAGCACAGGGCCTCCACCGCCAGACCGAGAATCAGGATGGTCCCAGAAAGTTGCAGCTTCCGTTCGAGGGGACTTGTGCTGAGCATCAACCGGCCCCCTTCCAGAACTTCGCGTCTTTCAAGCTGCCCACTTCGTGGACGACAGCGTGGCAGCCGCTCGAAACGCACGACACTTTGTTTGCTTTGACCGCGGGCAGTAAGTCCGGATCTGCGGCATGTACGGCGCCTTCCTCAAAGGAACGCGCACCGGCATGGCAGTGCAAGCACTCGCGATTGTTGTACGGCTCGTAGAGCCGGATGTTTTCCGGCGCTGGGGGCGTTCGGAGGTAATACACATAGATATGTCTCAGCCCGCCAAGCTTGGCCTTGATTCCGCCGAACATCGCATAATTCGTGTGGCACGTGTAGCAGGCTTCGTCCGCCGGCACGCGATGATTTTGAAAGTGCGCCGCGGCCAGGTGCTGTGAATCGTCCAGGCGCAGGCTCTTTCCATACGGCTGCATGATGTGACACGAAAGGCAAAACCGCGTGCTCTTGGAGTTTTCTAATTTGCTGGACGCTCCCATTCCCATGCACAAAAGCGGCAATGCAAACAGCACGAGAAACGCCATTATCTTTCCGCCACGAGTTGCGGTGATCTCCGGACGTAGCACGAGGACACCGATCAGCAGGACACTGAGCAAAACCAGAATGATGATCAGAATTGTTTCCAGAGGCATCGATTAAGCTCTATCCCGCGGGCTGTCGGCGCGCTGCAAATCGCTGCTTGAGTTCTACTTGAGCGAGCGGATGTACTTGATCAGCTCTTTGATCTGGTCGTCCGTCAGCTTCTTGTCGAACGAGGGCATCTTCCCTTTGCCCTTCTTGGCGATGTCGAAGAGCTCTGTGTCCGTCTCTTTGACGACTTCGGTGGAATGGAAATCCCTCGCTCCGAGCTTCTTGCCCATCGTCGTGTCGCCTTTTCCATCCGGCCCATGACACACCGCGCACTTGGCCTTGTATAGACTTTCCGGCGTGCTTTGGGCATGGACAGGGGCTAATGTGAGGCCAATAACGGCAACTGCCGCTCCCACCATCACCACAACCAACCATACTTTCCGAATGTGCGTCATCCGAGTTCCTCCTGATTACGGTGCCCCGGCGAACCGCTTCACGGGATTCTCCTGCCGATTCCTCTCCCGCGTCTACATCGCATAGCGCATAGACAGCGTCAACACATTTCCCCGGAAATCGCGAGGCAGGGTTGGTCCGGGAAGCGACTTCTCGTTGTAATCGTAATAATTCCACCCCGTCCTGTAGGTCAGGCGCTTGGAAAGCTCGATGGCCAGCGACGCCGTAGGCAGATGATAGTTGTAACTCAGCGGCCCGGTGGGAGCAATCGGATTCAGGATGAGCGTGTTTCCGGCAGTGCTCGTCACGGTGTAACCCACCGCCGCAGTGACGCGCGAGACAGGCTTCAGGAAGACCGACCCGGAGCCGACGTGCGAGCGGTCTTTATAAATGGAAATCCCCGAGAGGAGCGGGGTTCCGCACGACAGCGAACCAGGCGGCGTCGGAGTGGCCACAAAGCAGATATTGGTCTGCGAGAAGATGTCGTTGTAATCGTAGGAAAGATCCAGGCCCCACTTTCCCTGCCCCGGCGCCAGAGACGTCGTGAAAGCGTAGCTGCGGTTATGCTGCAGGTTCCCGATATCGGCCGTATTGTTGCGGTTTTCGAGGATGTAGAGCGCCGCGCCGAAATTCACCCAATCCAGCGGTTTGTAAGTCGTGCGCAGCTTGTACTGCTGCAATTGGCGCGGGCTGATCCGGGTAAACGCTCTGTCTGCATAGAATAGCTCAGTGTCAAAAATGATGCGGAACGCATCAGTCGGACGCGCCGAGAAACCGAAAAGCGCCGAGTGGCTGGTAATCGGTGTTGTATCGCCATCGACTTCTTCAACGGTGGTCGTGCATATGCCTGTCGGCGACAACGGCAGGCCAGCGCACGCGCCTCGGTTGGGCAGCGTCGGAAAAAAAGTCTGGAACTGCACGTCGGAAATATCATGCGTGATCTCCCGGTGCCCGTAGCGGTACCCGATGTGGGCGCTCACGCGCCGCGTAAAATCGTACTCCAGCTCGATCGTGTTGAACTTTTCCCTCTGCCGGAGGAAGACGTTGAGCAGGTCGTTGTTGATATCCGGCCCCGAACTGGCGTTGTGTTGTGGGCAGGTGGCCGCCGTGAATGGCGGCGGGCAGGTCGCCGGATTGAACTGGTTCGGAACGGAAAGCAGCGTGGCGCCGAAGAGGTTGTTTGTCGTTAGGTTCCAAGCGCCTGGAATGCGGAAATTGTCATAGTGGAAGTTATCCGCGACCCGCAGGCGGTCGGTTACCTGGTACGTAACCCCGAAATCTCCCGTGAGAGAAAGACGATGATTCAACGAGCCGCCCGTGGTTTGAAAAGACCGTCCGCGCGTCCGTGTGATCAGGCCGTCGAACAGCTCGGCGAACGAAGGCATGGACGCTTCTGCATCGGAGTAATTCATTCTTCCTGACAGGTCAAGTCGGCGGAAATAATTGCTTTGAAAGCTGACTTGCTCCGTCGGGAAATCATTTCGAGTCCGGCCAAAGCGGTTGTAGCTGAAGACGCCGTTACAAGCGGGATTCACGAAACCCGTTGCAAGAATCGGCGTGGCGCACGGTTGTCCTGCAGCGGTATTGAAGGGCAATCCTAGATTTACCGGAATGCCCCCAGCCAGCGCGAACGTGGGGAGCCCAAACCCGCTAAGCTGGCCCGTGGTATCCCCTTTGAAATAGGTATAAAACTGATCGTAGTTGATGCTGGTCTTGGGAATGAACCGCAACGAAATCCCGGCCTGATAGTTGTCCGAGGTATTCAGGGTTGGTTGAAATATCAGGGGATCTGTCCCCAGGTGCGTCGAGGAAAACGAAGTCCCAGCGTTTACCACTCTCGAGTAGCCCAGCCGGAACCTTACCTTTGCCAGCGGAAACAGCCCCAAGCTGACATCACTCATCCGCCGGGTGAGCAACAGCTCATGCGGCGAATTCAGAATCGGAACGTTCGGGTTGGAAGTGGGCGGATTGAGCGGATTGGCCAGCAGGTCGTAATCAAAAATATTCTGGAAGCGCCGGAAATTCGCATTCAGCGTGTAGTACTTCCCCTTCAGCACCCGCAACCGGCTGACGTTGCTCGGATCGCCGCCATACCCGAAGTTGCTGAACGACAAATCGTCAAACAGCCTCCCATTGTGATTCGGCGCGTGGATATCCAGGGTGTATTCCAGCAGCCGCGGGCCCGTGCCCAGGTTGACGAAGGTGTCCCACATGGCCTGACTTCCGGTGAAGTCCGAGAGCCGCCCTCCGAATTCCGCCGACTGTTTGATCTTATAAACACCGGCTTCCACCCCTCGATTTGTTTCCGTGGTCACGGAAGTGGCCAGGTCGCTGGTTTTTCTTGCCGCATCCGCACTCACGCCCGGTGCGTCTCTTAAGTCGGCCTGCGGTTTCTTTTCTGCCGCCGGCTTTTGCTCAGTAGGTTGCTGGGCGGGAAGTGACCATGCAAACAGCGCCGAGCCGAGCAAGACGGCACAGGGTGCGAATTTGTAAGCGAATGCGAACTTTCTTTGTGCCTTGGCCATTTTCGTCACCCCCCCCTAGGGCTTGAACAGGAAATGGTCCGAATTGGAGCCGTGGACCGCCGCATGGCACATCGTGCAGGCCTGATATTTCTGGGCCTGGTTGTGGAACGACGGAATTGCCGGAGCGGCCGAATCCACCGTGAACGTGTGGCATTCCAGGCAAAGCAGATTGATGTTGCTGCGCTTCAAGAGTTTCGGATTTGAGGAGCCATGCGGCGTATGGCAGGAGACGCATCCCTCGGTCTTCACCGGGGCGTGTTCGAACGCAAAAGGCCCGGCTTTGTCGGTATGACAATTGAAGCAGACGACGTCTTGCGCGGCCGTTGCGCGCAGTTGCCGCGTCAGGAACCCCCCGTGCTGGTTATGGCAGTTGGTGCAGTTCACCAGGCCTTCGTTCACGCGGTGATGGAACGGCTTTGAAAAGTCCGGTTTGACTTCCAGATGGCAGTTAAAGCAGAGCTGCGGTTGAGCGGCCTTCAGCAGCTTCATTTCTACTTTGGGGGAATGCACCGAGTGACAATCAATGCACCCCACGTCGTTCTTCATGTGCTGGGAGCGCCGGAAGTTGCTGTGCTCTTCCCCGAATTCGTGACATTCCAGGCAGCGTTTGGAGGATTCTTCCCGCGAGAGCTTCTTGGGATTCAGGATCTTG
>DASWCG010000154.1:0-3784 GCA_036390175.1 Candidatus Acidiferrales bacterium
GCTTGCATTTAACGACGGCATCGCGCTGTACCGCTCGCCGGACTTGCTCGCCATTGGCTGGCTGGCGAATCACGTGCGCGAGAAAAAGCACGGCAACATTACGTATTTCAACGTCAACCGGCACATCAATCCGACCAACATTTGCGTCGCGCATTGCAAGCTCTGCGCGTTTGGCCGCGATCCCAGCGCGCCGGGTGCTTACAATTTTTCGCTGGAGGAAATCTACGCCCGCGCCGAACAGGGCGCACGCGAGGGTGCGCGGGAATTCCACATTGTGGGCGGCCTGCACCCGGATTTGCCGTTCGAATATTTCCTGGAAATGATTCGCGGGCTGAAGCAGCGCTGCCCAGGTGTGCACTTGAAGGCGTTCACGATGGTCGAGGTGGGCTACTTCGCGCGGATTGCAAAATTATCCACCAAAGAGACGCTGCTGAAGCTAAAAGAGGCCGGAGTCGATTCGCTGCCCGGCGGCGGCGCGGAGATTTTTCATCCGCGGGTGCGCAGGATTATCTGCGACCACAAGGTCAGCGGGCAGATGTGGCTCAACATCGCGCGGCAGGCTCATGAGATCGGCTTGCACTCCAACGCGACAATGCTCTACGGGCACGTTGAAACAGAAGAGGAACGCGTCGACCATCTCGTCAAGCTGCGCGAGCTGCAGGATGAAACGCATGGGTTCGTGGCGTTTATTCCGCTGGCGTTTCATCCGGACAACACCGCGCTCTCGCACATTCCGAAGCCGACGGGCTACGCCGACCTGCGCAACATCGCGGTATCGCGGTTGCTGCTCGACAATTTCGAACACATCAAGGCGTACTGGATCATGCTTTCGCCGAGCATCGCGCAGATCGCGCTGCGCTTCGGGGCCAACGACCTAGACGGAACGGTGGTTGAGGAAAAGATTTATCACGATGCAGGCGCGAAAACGTCCGAGTTCACGCCTCGCAATGAACTGGAGCGCCTCATCCGCGCGGCCGGCCGTGTTCCTGTCGAGCGCGACACGCTCTATCATCCCGTCGACCGCTCAAAGATGCCGCCCCTTCCGCCACCCGGGCGGACGGACCTCATAAGTCTCACTCTAAACGTTTAGTTATTCGCGGTCTGGATTCAGTGGACGCTCGCGGCTCTGGCCACGACTCTGTCCAGGACTTCAGCGGGCAAGATCGCGTATCCCTTTTCCTGGGCGATCTTTTGGCCGCTGCTGTAAACCCATTTCAAGTAGCCGGCCACCGCGCTGCCCCGGCCGGGATCTTTGGCGGTAGCAGGCACGTAAAGCCATGTGAAACTGCTGATTGGGTAGCTTTCTTTGCCGGGCGCATTCGTCAACGAGATGCGGAAATCATTACTCATTTTGCTGCCGCTGGCGGTTGCGGCTGCGGCGATCGAGTTTGCGGAAGGCTTGACGAATTCACCGGCCGCATTCCTGATGCTGGCGATGCGGACGGCCGAACCGGCGGCAAGGTTTAGTTCCGTGTATCCGATTGCGCCGGGTGTGACACGCAGCTTCGCCACCAGATCCTGCGAACGCTGGAAGGCTTGGCCAACAGGCCATTTCGGCGATTCGCTGCGCCCCGCGGCGGCAAGAAATTCAGGACTCACTTTGGCTAGGTAGTCGGAAAGAATGTAATTGGAGCCCTTGCCTTCGTTACGGTGGAGAACTTGAATCGGAACCTCCGGCAGTTTCATTTCCGGATTGAGCTTCGCGATCGCCGGGTCGTTCCATGATTTGGTTTTTCCGAGAAAAACATTGGCCAGCATCGGCCCCGTGAGCTTGAGTTCGCCCTTTACGTCAGGCAGTTCGTAAATGATTACAATCCCGATCAAGACGGCGGGCAATTCAAGAATCGGCCGCCCCGCCGCCCGCAACTGGGCCTCCGGAATCGGCGCGTCCCCGCCGCCGAAATCGCCCGAACCTGCAAGAACGTCTCTGGCGCTCTCCGCCGTTCCCGTGGCCATGTAACGGATGTCCGTGGAGGGCTGTTGTTTGTGAAATTCGTCGATCCAGCTCTTATAAGCGGTTCCGGCATGCTGGATCCGGTCTCAACCAGCACGGTTTTTTCCTGGCCACGAACAGCCGCTGAAAGCAGAAGCATCCATCCAAGAAAAACCGTAAGGAGCCTGTACGATCCCATACGCACACAATCCTCTCTATCTTCCGGAAAATCTTGCCAATTTCCGCGAGCAGCAAACAAACGATTGTCACACCACATTCCCAGAGAGTAGCCAAGAGGGCAAGCGCGGGAAAGGGAACGGAAGGACCGTTGTGTGGAATCTGGCACTAAACGCTTATCGGACCTGTAACTTAGGTGAATCCTTGCCCGTTTTAAGGCTGTATTACACTAACTCGCGAGGAGCGCCTTTTTGAAATGCGAACGATTCTATTGCTCACGATCTCGAACATCTTCATGACTTTTGCGTGGTATGGCCACTTGAAATTCCGCAGCGAAGCGCTCTGGAAAGTGATCGTGGTTAGCTGGGGGATCGCCCTCTTCGAATACTGCTTCCAGGTGCCCGCGAACCGCTTCGGCTCTTACGAATTTAACGGCGCGCAGCTCAAGACGATTCAGGAGGTTATCACGCTCTCGGTGTTCTCCGTATTCTCAATCACATATCTGGGAGAGAAATTCCGGTGGAATTACGTCGCGGGCTTCGCGTGCATCATCCTCGGCGCCTTTTTCGTCTTTCATAAGTGGTGAAAATGCGTTCCGGCGATTCAGCCGAGGCGCTCCGGCCGCCACACGACCACGTCCTGCCTTTTCGCAAAATGGAGCAGCGGTTTTCGCGCGGGGAGAGTAACTCCCGCTGCTGCCGCCATGCTATTTACCGTCCACTCGGCTTCTGCCGCCCTCAATAGCCACGGCGGATGGTGAATCTCGGCGTGAATGATTTGGCCGCGTTCATCGGCCGTGTAGAGGCAATAGCGTTCGGTCAAGAAATGCTCCAGCGTCCCGCTCTGCGAGGAAAAGACCTTGCCGACGGGGCGATACTGGCCCTTCAGAGATGCGGCCGGTGCTCCGCGATGCGTTCGCTCGCTTTCGTATTGAATCCAGCCGTCCCGGTCTGTGCAGCTCATTCGAGCTCGAAAATACGGCAAGTGAAACCACGCCCGCGCAATGGCAACAGCCAGCGCATTGCCCGCGTCCAGGCTGAAAAACCACACCCCGGCCTTTCCTTCGCAAGTCACATAAGTCCGGACATTCAATTCAGGAAATGCCGAGAGACATGGCACGGGCGGCGTCCCACGTAACCGTACACCAGTCATGCGAAACGGAACTACCGCGAGCCAGGCTTGCCCTTCAAACGTGTCGATTTGCAATTGCCAAGGAAGAAGCGGGCGCAACGCTGCGCCGTCGAGCGGCCAATGCGCGAAAAGCAAGTCGTGCCAGCTCTGCACCATCACCCACGGTCCAACGGGCAAAGGCCAGGGCCGATGTGCAACTTCTTGCAGGACGGCGCTCATCCCGGTTTACAAGACTTTCTCGACAAGCCCATTTTCTGAATATACCCTTCTACCGGGCCCGAGAATCGAATCCTGTGAATTCAAAACGAACGAAAGAGCCAAAGGAGAGAAACCATGCAGCGCAAAGCATCCGCGGTTTGGCAGGGCGGTTTGAAAGATGGGAAGGGCTCGATTTCGACGGATAGTGGAGTCTTGAAAAAGACGCAATACTCCTTCAGCACACGCTTTGAAGACGGCGTCGGCACAAATCCCGAGGAGCTCCTTGCCGCGGCGCACGCCGGCTGTTTTACGATGGCACTTTCCGCACAGTTGGGCAACGCGGGC
>DASWCG010000155.1:0-2551 GCA_036390175.1 Candidatus Acidiferrales bacterium
GGTACGGGGCGGCTTGGGCCGTCCTCTTGATAACGTGCGCCCGCAAAATTTGTTTCGTCTTGCCACTTTCTTCGGCGAAGGTCACGGTGGTCAGCACCTCAAACATAGGGTTGCCATTCGCGTCCAGGGCCGCGCTGGTGAAAACGAGCCGTTCGGGCGGGACAACCTCCTGGTATACGCCCGTCATGGGATAGACAGTGCCGTCGGGGCCGCGCATGTGAATGCGGATGGCGCCGCCGGGCCGTAAGTCCAACTCGCACACCGGGTTAGTAAATCCGTGGGGACCCCACCACTGCGCAACGTGCTTTGGATCGGTCCACACCTTGAACACGAGTTCCCGCGGCGCATCAAACACACGGGTCAGCACCAACTCCTGCTCTTCATTTGCCATGATGTTTCCGGTGCCCATGGTTTTCTCCTATTTCTGCACGTCGCGCAAGTAGTCTTCCAGACGATCCAAACTCTCCGTCCAGAACTGCTGGTAGTGCGCCAGCCAATCAGCGACATCCTTGAGCGGCCCAGCCGTGATCCGGCATGGCCGCCATTGTGCCTCGCGCCCGCGTGTTATCAAACCGGCGTGTTCCAGGACTTTGAGATGCCGGGAGACGGCGGGCATGCTCATGGCAAACGGCGCCGCCAGCTCCGTTACCGTGGCCTTGCCGGCGGCCAGGCGGGCGAGAATGGCGCGGCGAGTCGGGTCGGAGAGCGCGGCTAGCGTAGTGCTCAGTGGGTCAGGATCCATGAAGTATTAAATACTCCTGTTAAATAACATGCCTGTTAAATACTACAGGAACTGCGGACTGTCAAGAGTTCTTTTGGAACCCGCGGGCAGGGACGATTTCTTGGAATGCCACTCTTGGGGGCGGCGCGCCTGACTCCGAGGTCGCGTCCACGCAGTTTACTGAGGCTGCTCGATGGGGACAGGGGAACGCTTCGTGGCAGCGCCGCCAGTGGGGGAAGGTGCCGGGGACATTTTGTAGTGGAGGCGGATGACTGTGAGGCCTAGGAAGGAAACCGTGTGTTCGGTACGGAGCACGCCATCGTCGTCCACATAGACGTGAAAGAGTTCGTGGAGCGTTTTGACATAGCGAATGCGCCGATACCCTGTGCCGGAGCTGACGATGCGATAGAAACCGGAACGACCCCAGGCGGAGCCGGAAGAGTCCAGACCAAACGAGCCGTCCGGATGGGCGACGGGGCAAAGATAGACGTTTGCGCTCCCATCGCACGGAAAGGTGACCTTGACGCATGGGTTAGGCTCGCCGGGGACCCGCACGGTGGAGTAGAGGCCCGCGTAGATCACGTGACCGGAAGATTTCAAGCGGCGAAGCCAGCCGGTATAAACGATACGGCCCGAAGCAGGCTCGAGGAGCTGCACCACTTCGCTACTCATGCCTTTGGCCACTTCCAGGGAAGAAATGGGAAAGTTGAGCTGGTCCATGCGACGGCTGATGAATTCCACGAGCAGCCAAAGAAAAAAGCGGCCGAGAAGAGCGACTTCGGTCCAAACCTCGAGATGATACGCGGCGGCATGTTCATAGAAATGACGAATGGCCGGATGAATGGCGTCCGGGTTGAACCCTGGGCCGCGCAGGGCGTTGAAATCGGGAATCAAGCCTGCCCCAGGGGGAGTTTGCATTTGAAGGTTTTCGACGCGCGCAATGCGCTCGTAGATTCCCGTGCCGATGCGGCCGCGTTCGCCGAGCGGGCATTGTAGCCAGGGGGCTTCGGCTTCGCCAATGCGCTTGCCAGTAGTGCGGACCCAGATCTTAATGCCGGTTTCGAGGAAGAAGGCAATCAAATCGTAAAGCGCGGAGCGTTTGCCAGCGGTCGGCGCCGTCGCGGAGTTCGCGACCGCTGTGGGCACATCCGGGAGCGAAGGAGCGGGGGCCATGCATCCATCTTCTCATTGATGGCTTGCGGCCGCTGTCCGCCAGAGGCGTTGTGCCCGCTAGAGTAAACCCTCCGAAACGACGCTATTTGACACTCTTGGGTTGACCGATTGCTGATTCAAGTCAACAATGCTTGGACCATGGTTAGCAATACGAAGCAAAAACTATCGGACAAAAAACTGGCTGTCTTGGGCACAGGAAAGCTCGGGGGGATTTTGTTGCGAGCTTACCTGAAACAAGAGCTTGTCCCGCCGAAGCGTGTTACCGCCACCGTGAAGCACGGCGAAAAAGCTGCGGCGCTGGCGAAGGAGCTGAGTGTGTCTGTGACGACCGAAAACCGAGCGGCCGTGCACGGCGCGGACATTGTGCTCCTCGCCGTTAAACCGCAAGTCGTGGGCGAAGTATTGAAGGAAATTGCCCCGGAGTTGAATGAGAAGACCCTGGTCATTTCCGTTGCCGCGTCGGTGCCGACGAGCTACATCGAGCAGCGGCTCACTGGAAAGGTCCCCGTGGTGCGCGCGATGCCTAATACGCCTTCGGCTGTGGGGTGCGGAATGACGGGCATATGCCGCGGCGCCCATGCAGGAGCGGAGCACCTCGAGATGGCGCGCGCGATGTTCAACGCCGTCGGGCGCACGGTTGTCGTTGACGAGAAAAAT
>DASWCG010000156.1:0-29457 GCA_036390175.1 Candidatus Acidiferrales bacterium
GGCCGCCAAAGTCACCGCGGACATCGCCGCGCGCGAAGTGATCGTCTATGGAAGCGTCAAGGGCAACCTGCGCGCCCGCGACCGCATTGAAATCAAGAAGGACGGTTCCGTGGTGGGCGATTTGACCACCGCGCGGATCATGATCGAAGACGGCGCGTATTTCAAAGGCGCCATCGAGATCGAAAAGAGCTCCGAATCGGCCAAGAGCCACGAGAAGTCGGCGTTTGCGCGCCCCGCGGCCGCGAGCCCCGTGCCGCAAAAGATCGCCTGAATTTTTTCTTTATCGGCAGCCGGCCGGACGCAGGATTGGCCCGCAGCTTTTTGCGGGCATCCGTGCGCCCGGCCCCGCTCGCCTTCGAGGTCCCTGCCTCGGCGCCTGTTGAGGCGCCGTCTTTCCGCTCTGCTCAGGCCCGCAGGTAGTCCGGTTTCCAATTCTTGACCATCTGCTTGATGGCCTTCCGTTGCGTCAGTTTGTCGTTCAAAACGCGGCGCGCCAGTTCGGGAAGCTCGGGGTCGCTCGCAAAACGCAGCGCGATGAGCTGCCCGACGGTGAAATCCTCGATGCGGGCCTTGAGGTCCGCCGGAAGGAGCCGTTCCATCCGCAGGCGCATTTCCAGGCGGATGACGCGGTCCTGCACCTTCACGGCGAAGAGGCGGGAACACAACCCTGCGGTCACAAGCGCCGCGGCCACCAGAACGCCAAGGACGGACTCGAAGGAAAAAGGAACTTTGAACAGATGGTAGGCGCTGTAGATGAAATTTAAGAGAAACACGGGTTGGACAAAAAAGTGAAACGCCGGAACCCACCTGACGTGGTTCTGAAAAGTCTGCTCGGCCATGGGATCACCTCGGGGGATAGAGAGATGCGTTTGACTTCTACGGGAATACAGGAAGCTTTGTCAAGCGCGGCATTTTCTCAGCGGCGCTGAAACTCGGGCGAACCGAGCACGAGCCCCGTGAGGACTCCGAGGTCCACCTGCTTGACCGGATCGTCCAGCGTGGCGCGCAGGACGCGCGGATTGCCCGATTGCTCTTCGAGCGTCGCGCGCGTCTGGGAAGAAACCTGTCCGCAAAGAAACTCCGCGACGGCCCGCTCCAGGGCCTGTTGCGGATTTCGCGCGACATCGGTTCCCACCAGCGAGGCCAGGTCCACGCGCGCGCCGCGCACGTGATTGCTGGCCAGCGCCACGGCAAAATTCAAGCGGTTGAGCAGAGCGCCGGTATTGACCCAGGCCTCGGCGTGGTCCGAATAACCGGTCGGTGGCTGGCATTGATACAGAGGCTCGCCGATCCGCGCCACCCAGTTGACCAGGGGCAGGGGAGCATCCACGTCGGCGCCAAGCGCTCGAGCGGCGGAGACGACCAGCTCAAACGGGCGCTTCACCTTGGCGCGGTAGGCGTCGCGCGACCAGAATTCCGGCGAGTAAATCATGGTCTCCAGAACCGCGCGAATATCGCCCTCGGTTTTCTGGAACGTCCTGGCCATGCGCGCCACGAGCTCCGCGGGCGGCGCGTCGGAGACAAACTGGCGCGCGAGCTTCGTGGAGATAAACTGCGCCGTGCTGGGATGGTGAACCAGAAGCTTCAGCACTTCCTGTCCGTCGCGCATTCCTCCGGCGTGGATCTTTTTTCCCAGGACCTTTTTCTTGTCCGGGTCATGGATGCGGTCATCGAAATAGAATTCGGCGTTTTCGTTGGGAGTGCGCAGCGTCCAGCCGGTAAAGCAGCGGGCCACGGCGATCACGTCTTGCTGGGTGTAGCCGCCGTCCACGCCGAGGGTATGAAGTTCCAGCAGCTCGCGGCCGTAGTTTTCATTCAACCCGCGCTTGCCGCCCAGCGGGACCGGGGGCTTCGCCACGCGGTAGCGCGGCGGAACGCGCGGCATATGTTTTTGCCGCTCGAACGCGCGGGGATCGGCGCTCAACCAGTTGTCGAGATAGCGCAACATCGCGGGGCTTTCGGCCGTGGCGGTCAGCAGCTCGCCGAATTTTCCCAGCGCCCGCGGGCGCAAAACGTCCCGCTCGTAAGAAGAGAGCAGGTAGCGTTCGTTGTCTTTATAGACGAAGACGTTGAAATGGTTGAACCAGAAATCCACCAGGCGCTCTTCGAGCTGGCGTTCGCTGTAAATGGCGCGCGCCAGCTTGGCCATCTGCAGCTCTTCGGCGATGCGCTGCGGCTGCTTGTCGGCGGCGCCGCGCTGTCCGGGGGGAAGTTTGGCAAGTTCGGTGAGCTGCTTCCGGTACTCCTCCACCGGAACGTGCAGGCGCTTTGCGGCCATCTCCGGAGTCGGATAGTCCTCGACCAGCTTCGCCATGGACATTCGAAGCGATGGGTAATCCTGCAGGCGCGCTGCCAGCGCGGAGTCGTCAATCCGTTCGGGATGCAGTTGCAGCTCAATCCAGTTTTGCAGGCCCATCTTCCGGACGCGCTCGATGTCTCCGGGCCGCGGTCCGTAGCCGAGACGGTTGAGCGCGTGAAGAACGGCTTCTTCTTCGGACAACTCGGTGATGGGCAGATTTCCCTTTGACGCGCTCGAAAGAGAATGGGGAACACCCGGGGAACCTGCATAGGCCACGAAGGACGAGCGCACAGGAAATGCGGAAAAGGGAGAATTGGCCTGGCCGGGATAAGCGAGCGCAAAGGTCACGAAAAACAGAGAGAGCGACGCGCTCGAAAGAAGGGCAACGTTTGCAGGAATCCTGAATTTCGCCATCGCCGCGATTTTCCTTCAGCATTCTAAACCCTCTGCCGGCGGGAAAGTTCCGAAACGCGTTTCCCCTGGCGGGAGGAGCCCGTCCGCAATAGAATTGATTGGAAGGGCAGTTTCTGGAACCTGGCTGGAGGGATTTCCGATGGCAAAAGCGACTTGGGAAGGCGCGGTGCTGGCGCAAAGCGACGCCTGCGAAGTGGTCGAGGGCAACTACTACTTTCCTCCGGAAGTCATGCAACGAAATTATTTTCGGCCGAGCGACACCACCACGGTTTGCCCCTGGAAAGGCGTCGCGCATTATTACCACATCGAAGTGAACGGCAAACGCAATCCCAACGCCGCCTGGTATTACCCGGAGCCCAAAGCGGCGGCGCGCAACATCAAGGACCGCGTCGCGTTCTGGAAAGGCGTGCGCGTCGAACCGTAACCGGCATCAGTCAGCGAACTTCGTTCTTGTAAACCGTGCCGTCTTTCATCACGAATTTCACGCGCTTGAGTTCGTTTACGTCTTTGAGCGGATCGCCGGACACAGCCACCAGGTCCGCATAAGCCCCCGGCGCGACCACGCCAAGTTCTCCCTGCCGGTCGAGCATTTCCGCAGCGCGCGAGGTGGCGGACTGAATGGCCTGCATCGGCGACATTCCGAATTCCACCATCCTTGCGAATTCCTGCGCGATCGATTCGTTCCAGGGAAAGCTGCCGGCATCGGTGCCGAAGACAATCTTCACGCCGGCGTGAAGCGCTTTCGTGAACGACGGGCCGTGCACGGCGACGCGCTTGCGGTCGCGCTGTCCTTCGGGGGTGTTTTCCTTCGCCCACCAGTTGTAGTAAGGGGTGATCGTCGCGCAGTACCAGGTGCCCTGGCGGACCATCTGCGCGATGGCGGCGTCGTCGAGCTCCAGGCCGTGCTCGATCGAATCGCAGCCGCCGTCGAGCGCGCGGTGCAAGCCGATGCCGTTGTAGGCATGGCAGGCGACCTTCTTTCCCCAGCCGTGCGTTTCATCCACGATGGCCTTCAGCTCTTCCACGGTGAGGGTCGGCTGCGAGACAAGGTTGCCCTGCTTATCCACCCACGAGCGGTGCGTCATGTATACCTTGATCCAGTCGGCGCCGCGGTCGAGCTGTTCCCGTGCGGCTTTGCGCGCCTCCACGGGCCCGTCAATCAACTGCGCGCCTTTGGGCATGTCGAGTTCCGGGGCGTAGCCTTCGAGGGGATAGCCGCCAGTGGTGGAGATGGCGCGGGTGACGACAAACAGGCGCGGGCCGGGGATGACGCCGTCTTCGATGGCTTGCTTGATTTCGACGTCGCCATAGCCGGCGCCTTCCGTTTCCAGGTCGCGCAAGGTGGTGAAGCCTTGCTCCAGAGCGCTGCGCACGGCAACCGTCGCGCGCGCGGCGCGCAGAGCAATTCCGGCATGGAGAATATTGTCATCGTAGCCGCCTTTGGCCGGGTCCTCGCCCCAGAGGAAAATGTGCGTGTGCGAATCAATCAGCCCCGGCAGAACCGTTGCCCCGGAAAGATCGATGGTCTTCGCCCCCGAGGGAATCTTTGCGGAGGCGGCATCCTGAACCGATTCGATGCGGTTGCCGCGAATCACGATGACCTGGTTCTTTTTCGGCTCGCCGGACTTGCCGTCGATCAAAGTTCCCGCGCGAATCACCGTGACGGAAACTTGCGGGGCGTTTTGTGCCCCGGTCGAGTTTGCGGCCGCCAAGGCCGCAATCACAGCGCCCAGCCAAGCGAGGATGAGTTTCTGCATGATGGCCTCCGCTTTCCTGTTTTTCTACGCTCTCTCTCAGAGCGAGCGGTATAGAGATACGCTTTTGCAGCGGGAATTTCAAACGGGATTGTGCGCTATTATCTCTAGCCGCGGCCGCGTCTCTTTCAGCCGCAACCAGGGTGAGCGATTCCGATTCGCGCATTTCTTGCAGGAGGCTTTTAATGAGCAAGGTCCAGGAATTCTTTGGCGCGGTCCGGGCAGGTGATTCGGCCGCGGTTAGCGGGCTTCTCGCCGCCGATCCCTCCTTGGGCGCCGCGCGCAATGAGCAGGGACAGTCCGCCATCCTCTTCGCCGTTTATAACGGGAGGAACGAAATCCGCGACCTCCTCCTGGCCCGCGGGGTTCCGCTGGACCTTTTCGACGCCGCTGCTGCAGGCCAACTCGTCCGCGTCAAGGAGCTTGTCGAAAAGGATCGTGCGCTGGCGAACAGCTTTTCGTCCGACGGCTTTCCTGTGTTTGCTCTCGCTGCCGTGTTCAACCAGCGCGCCGTCGCCGAGTATCTGCTCTCGCGCGGCGCGGACGTAAACAGCATTTCGCGCAATTCCGCGGGCTATACCGCCCTCACCGGCGCCGTTGCCTTCGGCCATAAGGACGTAGTCTCCTGGCTGCTTTCGCATGGCGCCAATGTCCATCATCGTTACGGCCCTGGCTATACGCCCTTGCATGAGGCTGCCTCCAGCGGCCGTCTCGAAATCGTTCGCATGCTTCTCGGCGCCGGCGCCGACCCTGCGGCGCGCACCAACGACGGCAAGACGCCGCTCTCGTTCGCGGAAGAACGCGGCCAAGCCGAAGTCGCCGCCCTCCTCCGCCAAAAACTCTAGCGGCTTGTAGAAAGCGCCTCTGCGTTGCTCATTCCGAGCGAAGCGCTTCACCCCTTGCCTGCGCCTTCCTCCGGGGCTAGCATGTCGGACGGGGGAAATGTTTCCCGTGAGACAATTTTGCGAATTCACTGTGCTTGCTGTGCTTATCCTGTCCGCAGTCTTCGCTCCCTCCGGAGCCGGCCAGCCGAAAGGAGGGTCTGCCGTGGCCATGAAACTTTCGAGCACGGCCTTCGAGCCGGGCGCCAGCATCCCGAAAAAGTTCACCTGCGATGGCGCCGACGTTTCGCCGGCGCTCGCCTGGTCCGACGCGCCCGCCGGGACGCAAAGCTTCGCGCTCATCGCCGATGATCCCGACGCGCCCGTGGGCACCTGGGTCCACTGGGTCCTTTACGATCTGCCCGGAGCAGCGCGCGATCTCCCCGAAGGCGTCGCCAACCAAGAGCAGCTTGCCAATGGCGCGCGCCAGGGACGCAACGACTTCGGCAAAATCGGTTACGGCGGCCCCTGCCCGCCGCCCGGCCCTGCGCATCGCTATTTCTTCAAGCTCTACGCCCTCGACGTGAAATTGAATCTGCAGCCCGGCGCGCCCAAATCCGATGTCGAACGGGCCATGAAAGGCCGCATCCTCGTCCAGGCCGAACTCATTGGCCGTTATTCCCGCTAGCGCTGCGCGTTGACACCGTCGCGCGGGTCGTCAATACTCATTCGCGATGATTGCGCAGCTTCGCGGAAAACTCGCCGACAAGCGTCCCAATCAATTGCTCGTGGATGTGAACGGCGTCGGCTATCTGGTGCACATTCCGCTTTCCACGTTTTATGCCGTCGGCGATTTGCACGCCGAAGTGACCCTCCTGATTTATACGCACGTGCGCGAAGACGCGCTCGCGCTTTACGGCTTCCTCACCGCGCGCGAGAAGCATCTCTTCGAGCTGCTCCTTTCCGCTTCGGGCGTCGGCCCGGTGCTCGCGCTGAAGATTCTTTCGGGCATGAGCGTGGACGAGCTCGTCCCCGCCATCCGCGCCGGCGATCTCGCGCAGCTCACGCGCATCCCCGGCGTCGGCAGGAAGACCGCCGAGCGCATGGTCGTCGAGCTGCGCGACAAGCTCGCCGCCATCGCCCTGCCGGAAGCCGCGCGGGCCGCGTCGCGCACCGGCCTCGAAGCCGACGTCATCTCCGCGCTCGCCAATCTCGGCTACGAGCGCCGCTCCGCCGAAAAGGCCGTCGAGGACGTGCAGCGCGCTGGCACTGGCGCCGGGGCCGCCGGCTCGTTTGAAGCGTTGCTTCGCGCCACGCTCCAGCAACTGAGCCGCCCGGGCAGCCGCGCCGCTCGCGCGGAGTAGCACAGGCTGGTAGCACAGGCTTCAGCCTGTGTCTTTGGAGTTCGAGACTTCGAGCAACAGGCTCTAGCCTGCGCTCTTGGGAAGTGCTGATGCAGCGCGCCAATCCGCCCAACCGCATCGTTTCCGGCCAGGCGTTCGACGAAGACGCCCGCGTCGAAGCCAGCGTCCGCCCCAAGCGCCTGGCCGACTACATCGGCCAGCAGCGCGTCAAAGAGAACATTGACATCGCCATCCAGGCCGCGCGCAGCCGCGAAGAAGCGCTCGATCACGTTCTGCTCTACGGCCCGCCCGGCCTGGGCAAAACCACGCTCGCGCAGATTATCGCCAACGAATTGGGCGTTCCCATCAAGAGCAGTTCCGGGCCGATGCTCGAGCGCAAAGGCGACCTCACCGCCATTCTCACTTCGCTCGAAAAGCGCGAGGTGTTGTTTCTCGACGAAATCCATCGCCTGCTCCCCGCCATCGAAGAGGTGCTGTACCCCGCGATGGAGGATTTCCGCATTGACCTGGTCATCGGCCAGGGACCGGGCGCGCGCATTCATCCCTTCCAGCTCAACCATTTCACGCTCATCGGCGCCACCACCCGCGCCGGACTCATCACCGCGCCGCTGCGCTCGCGCTTCGGCATCGTCCACCGGCTCGATTTCTATCAGCCCGAAGACTTGATCGAAATCGTGCGGCGCTCGGCAAAGATTTTGGGCATCGTCATTGACGACGACGGCGCCGCGGAAATCGCCCGGCGCTGCCGCGGCACGCCGCGCGTCGCCAACCGTCTGCTGCGCCGCGCGCGCGACTTCGCCGAGGTCCGCGCGCAGGGCCACATCACCCTCGCCGTCGCCCGCGAAGCCCTGCAAATGCTCGGCGTGGATGAGCACGGGCTCGACGAAGTGGACCGCAACCTCATGCTCACCATCATCGAAAAATATTCCGGCGGGCCGGTCGGCCTGAACACCCTGGCGGCATCGCTCAGCGAAGAAGAAGACGCCATCGAAGCCATGTACGAGCCTTACTTGATGCAGTTGGGATTGATTGACCGCACGCCGCGCGGACGCGTCGCCACCGCCCGCGCCTACAAGCATTTCGGCATCGAAGCCCCGCGCCGCCAGCAAGGCCTGTTCTGACGCAGGAAAGGCAGAACTAAAATGACGACGAAAACGAAAAAACGTGTCCGGGTAGAGAAAAGCAGCGGGAATGTTTTTGCAGACCTGGGTCTTCCTCATCCGGAGCAGGAGCTTTTGAAAGCCAAGCTCACGCTACAGATTTACCGCCTCATCAAAGGGCGCGGCCTGACGCAAGCCGAAGCCGGAAAGATCCTTGGCATCAGGCAACCCCACGTGTCCGCGTTGATGCGCAACCGCTCAGGCGCCTTCTCGATCGAACGGCTCATGGATTTTCTCACCGCGCTCGGGCAAGACGTGGAGATTACCGTAAGGCCTACGCGCAAGGAACACGGCGCAGTGTCGGTCGTCGCTTAGCCGCTGCCTCGCCGCGGCAGAGTGGCTATGATTAACGGACGTCGTGTCCTGAAGTCGGGGAATCCATTGACCCCAATGCGGCTATTCACGTAGAGCGCGTGCGGAATACATCTCAGGGTTCTCGGGACAAATGGCGCAAAGCATGAGGTTGCCAGATAATGCGACTCCTGAGTGTTGCAACCGGGGCTAAGCTGAGCGGGACCCCTGGCTCACTGGGTGAGGACCGTAGGTCAGAAGGGACCGGTCCGTTCCTACCGCCCCTAAATCGGCCCTTGACAACCGTCGCACCCTGTGTTATACGTACTTGTGTAGTAATCGCCAGGCGCCCGCTAGGGTGTAGAGCCGCTAGAGAACGCCAACGCAGTAAGCGAAGAGCAAAGGAAAACGACAGTGCCCGTCGGCAGCCTCAGATCAGCCCGAAGCTACCCCTGTGTGCCAACTTTCCACGCTAATTCCTTTAGATTGATACAGTTTCGCAAAAACGCGTCCGTAACTCCTTTCGTTTCACACACTTTCAAAACAAAGGACTTAAAACCCTTTCGTTTCACACACTTCCAAAAAAAGGGTGGGGGTACCCCTGCTTTTCCACTGGGCGCCGGCTTGCTCAGACCGTTGTTGAGAAGGATCTCAAGTTCCCGGTTCGGACGACGGACCGGGATACTCACGCAGCACCGATCTCGGACCACGCCGCTGTCTTTCCCGGGGGTAACGGATTTCGGGTTTCGGTTTTCGAGTTTCGCGGACTCGCGTCACGCGTCACGAATCGCCAGTCACGAGTCACGGCTTTCTGTGGTAAGACTTCTCTCGCGCACAATGCGGGCTCCGGGCTATAGATGCCCGGCTAAAGAAGATGGCCACACGGATCTACTTATCGCTGGGGTCGAACCTGGGCGATCGCGCCGCGAAAATCGCGAGCGGGATTGCAGCGCTCGGCGCCGCCGGAATCCGCGTCCTGCGGCAGTCGTCGCTCTACGAAACCGAGCCGGTGGATTTTTTCACGCAGAACTGGTTCTTGAACAATGTGGTCGAAGCGGAGACGCAGCTTCTTCCTCAGCGGCTTCTTCAGGAATTGCAGCGCATCGAGCTTTCGCTCGGCAGCCTGAAACAGATTCGGCGCGGCCCGCGCAGGCTGGATATGGACATTCTTTTTTACGGAAACAGCGTGATTCGCACGGCGGAACTGGAAGTTCCGCATCCGCGGCTGGCCGACCGTCGGTTTGTTCTCGTTCCGCTCGCGGAGCTTGTTCCGGAGCTTGCTCATCCGGTTCTGCACCGCACTGTCGCCGAGCTGCTCGCCGCCACAACCGACCGCAGCCGCGTCCGGCTGCTCGATGAAAAGAGCACGGCATGAGCTTGCAGGCGGCCAAGCCGCGCCGTGCCCTTCGAGTTAAAGAGGCGGGCTCCGGGTCATAGGTACCCGGCCAAATGAAATATTCTTTAACTCGTGCGGTGAATCATCAAACGGTGCAGCGTCAACTGCGCCGGCTCGAGCGCTTCGAGCTCGATCTCGGCGTAACGCCCGGAGGTGATTTCGCGCCAGCGGTACACGCCGGGCACGCTTTCGGTGCGTTCCTGGCCTTGCACCGGGCGCAGAAATTCGCGCGCATCGTCAAGGGAGGCTTGCTCTTTGGTCTGCGGCCGCGCCAGCGCTTCGATCGCGTAGCTGCGCAGCAGCTTCGTCCAGTAGTGGCCGAACAACTCGGGCGAGGCGAAGATGTCGCTCCAGGCGACTTCCGCGCCGTAAGCGACGACGACGCCGACCACGCGCTCGCCCTTCAGATTCGCAGTGGCGCGCTCGAAGCGCTTCTGCACCTCTTCGACGAAGGTGTCAATCGGCACGCCGACGGCGCGCGAGTTGTACACCTTCGCATACGATTGCGTCGGCGCATCGGAAGCTATAGCGCGCTCGATCCCGCGCGCGGAAAGCGGCGGCCCAGCGCCGGCAACTCCAGCATCGGCCCGCGCGGTCGAACCGGAGCGCACCGCGTCCCAAACCTGCTCCTGCTTTTGATCTATCGCGGCTCTCTCGCGGACGCTGGGATGAACCATGATTTTGGCGGCGGCAAACTGCGTTCCGGAAGACCAGCGGCCGTGTTCGACGCAGAAGACGTCCAGAGGCAAAGGCCGTTCGCCGGGGCCTACGATGCGGTCCTTGGCGATGATGCGGTCCTGCTTCCCGCCGCTCACCAGTTCGCCGGCCAGCAGCACCAGCGGCCGCTTGCCGCGGTTGATCAGCACGAGCCGGTTCACCGACGCTCCGCTCTGATAGTCCGGGACAATCACCGGCCGGCCATCGCGAGTTCGCCGCAAGCCCTCGCTTCCTTCCTCGCTGATGACCGCGTCGCCCGTGCTCAGCGCCTCGTCCAGCGTCACAAAGCCGCCGGTCCGCGCGGATTCCGCGCTCAGCACCGGAAAGATGGTCAAGTTTTCGTAAGTCACCGGGTCACCCAGCCGCCAGCCGTTCGTTTTTCCCGGCGCGCCACCCGGCGCACCTGCGCCGCCGCCCGGCATCCACACAGACCCGAGAGACGCCAGCGAGCTAAGTCCCAGCAGCGCTCCCGCGAAAATCGAAGACATCGTAAATCGCTCCATAAGCTCCTCCTGATACTCCCGTCAGGCCCGGATCGCGGGCCTTTGCGGTTTGAACGGCGTCGGCGAGATTTCTTGCAAGGTATTTTCGGGTTGCGGCAGACTCCGCCATACGGAGAGGTCGAGCATGGGACAACGCGGGCAGGGGGATTTGTCTAGGGCCGGCCGAGATCGAATTTTTTCTTCAGCGGCCGCTTCTTGATTTCCTCTTGCTCCTGCTTCTCGAACTCGGTGATTTCTTCTTCGGTCATGGAATAGTCGTCGCGAGGGGCGAACATGGAGGTCTCGCGGGAGGACTTGCGCAGCCTGCGCTTGCGCTCGCGGCCCTTGAAATCGTAGCGCACCTGCCGGATCGGCTCATCGATGGCGTGAACTTCCAGCAGCAGGTCGCTCACTTTTTCCAGGAGGTCTTGCAGGGTAAACGGCCGGATCACATAAGGCATTCGCGCATTCTCCAGCGCGGCTTGCGCCTCGCGCGCCGTTTCCGGCACAAGAAACAGCGCACGCAGCCGCCCGCCTTCGTTTTCGGGCACCAGCGCCAGTTCCCGTAAAATGTGGAAAACCGGCGAATTCAGGCCGGTCAGCGCGGCGTTGGCAATCACCAGACTCCAGTCGCCCGACTTGAGCTCGGTCAACAGCAGGCCCGAGTCGGGCACGACGCGCACGTTCCAGTTCTCCGCGTCGAGCACCTGGCGCAGCACGCCCTGGCCCGGCGCTTCATTGTCCAGAACGAGAATCCTGACCTTGCCCTCGTTCATGCACTCTCCCATGCTGGAAAATCCAGTATAGCTCCGCGGCGTTCCGGCATTTCTGGATTGCACCTCGTGCGCCGCCAATGCGATAACGCCGCTGATTTCATTGTATGGATGCAAGCAGGGAACCCGCAAATCAAGCCGAGGACAGATTCTCTAGTCGTTGGCGCCGCGGACTTGCGCAGGCGCCGAGGCACTCTCCAAGACGGGGTTGGGCAACTGGCGGAGAGTCTTCACAAAGATGGCCACCAACTCGCCGTCAAACTGGGCGTTGGCGCAGCGCTCGAGCTCGGCAAGGGCGTCGGAGGAGGTGCGCGCTTTCTTATAGGTCCGGTCGGAGGTGATGGTGTCGTAAGCGTCAGCGATGGCGATGATGCGCGCGCCCAGCGGAATCTGCGCGCTGTTGAGGGCATCCGGATATCCGGAACCGTCGAAGAACTCGTGGTGATGCTTGACCATTTGGGCGATGCGCGAGATGGCGCCGAGCGGCTCGAGAATCTTGGCGCCGAAGTGCACGTGGGACTTCATGGTCTCCCACTCCTCCGGATTGAGCGGGCCGCCCTTGTTCAGTATGGTCTCCGGGATGCCCACCTTTCCGATATCGTGGAGCACTCCCGCCAGCCGGATCTCTTCCACGTCGGCATCGTTCATGCCCAGCGCCTCGGCGATGAGCGCGGCATAAGCGGAAACTTTCTGGGAGTGGCCCTGGGTGTAGTGGTCCTTGGCGTCAATGGCAAACGCCAGCGACGTCACGGTATCAATCACGGCCTGCGGCAACGCTTGCACGCCCTCGCCGGCGCCCACCGCGGGGGCGCCTCCGGCGTCCTTGGATTTTCCGGCCGGCGCCTGAGAGGCCTCGCTGGCGGCGAGCGATTGCGTGAACTGTTCCAGGCGCTGATAAATCTCCGCGAAGGCTTCCGGGCCGGTGGCGAACAAGCGCTTCAGGGTAACGCCCAGGTAAGCTTCCAGAACGTCGCGCTTCCACTTTTTTGCTTCACTGGGGTCGTAGTGGTCGGCGGTGGAAACGGCGTTGCCGCCCTGGTGTTTCGAGAGATACATCGAAGCGTCGGCTACTTGAATGAGTTCCTGCGGCGTCGAGCCATGCAGCGGATAACTGGCGATGCCGAAGCTGGCGGTGATGCTTTTCTCGCGAAGCAGCGGGTCCGAGGAAACCCACGTGCGCAGCTTGGAGGCCAGCTGGCGGGCGTGTTCGATGTTGGTCTCGGGCATCAGGATGACGAACTCGTCGCCTCCATACCGGGCAACGGCGTCGGAGCGCCGGCAATTCTGCTCGAGGATGTGTCCCACGCGCTGAAGAACCAGGTCGCCCTCGAGGTGGCCGTAGAAATCGTTGACGAACTTGAAGCGGTCCAAGTCCATCAGGACGAGCGAGAAGGCGCGGCCTGCGCGCGTGGAGCGCTTCCATTCGGCAGAGAGGGCCTCCATGAAGAAGCGGTGGGTCTTGACGCCCGTCAACCCGTCGGTGATGGCCTGTTCCTGGGCTTTCTGGAAGGCGAGGGCATTGTGCAGGGCGCCGGCGATCAAATCGGCGAGGGTGCGCAGCAGGAGCGTTTCCTCGTCGGAAAACTCGCGTGGCACGCAGCTTTCGACGTACAGAATGCCGTGAAGCTGTTCGGCATAAAAAATCGGCAACGCCGCGGCCGACACGGAATCGGGCAGCACCGGATGGACCGCTTCGTCGTTGGGCCGGAACTGCGCGTAAACGGCGAGTTTCCCGGTGCGCGCCACTTGCCCCACAAGTCCTGAACCGAGCGCTATGCGCTTGCCGAGGGCTTCGCGCCGCCGCCCGCCTTCGGCCTGCACCACCACTTCGCGCGTCGAATACTCGAGCAGAGCGATGCCCACGTGGTCGTAGGTGAGGCCTAGTTCGAGCTCTTCGGCGATTTTTGCGAGCATCTCGTCGGGATTGAGCGTGCTGATGGCATGGCGGGAAATGTTGTTGAGCAGCGTCAGGTGGCGCGCGCGGGTCTGCTCTTCCTCGAACAGGCGCGCGTTCTCAATGGAGATGCTGGCTTCGCTGGCCAGCACGCGCATCAATTCGAGATGTCCCTCGTCAAACACGCGCTCCTGCGGACTGTGCGCGACCATCACGCCGATGGCGCGATCATGGAGCACCAGGGGCACTCCGCAGAAACATCCCATACTTTGAATGGGCTCGACCCCCAGGCGGTTCACTTCGGCCGGGAGATTCTCGCGGATGAGCAGCGGCTGGCGCGTGCGAATCAGATATTCGGTCAAGTGATCCCCCACGGGCCGGGAGCGCTTCGGCAGACGCACGCCTTCGCTTACTTCCAGTTCAAACTGGATTTCATCGTGAACGGTATCGTGCCGGGCCACATAAAAATTGTCCACGTCAAAGAGCCGCTTCATCTCTTCCCAAATCTTGCCGAACAGCGCATCCATGTTCAGCGTGGAGCTGAGGGCGCGGCCGATCTCGTTCAAGACGTGCAGCTCTTCGGAGCGCCGGGAGGTCTGCTGAATGAGGTAGCTGTTCTCGACGGCCATGCCGATCTGGTGTCCGAGCGCGAGTAGAAGGCGTAACTCGGCGGGAGCGAAGCGGCGGCTATCCGGCGTTCCCAGCAGCAGCACGCCAAAGGCACTCTCCTTGGTCTGCAGGCTGATGCCGACCACGGTGCGCAGACCCTGCCCTACGGAGAGTTGCCGGAACCGCCGGAACGCCTCTTCCTTTTCGAGCGCCGCCCAGGAGGAGTCGCGCGACAGGTCCCGGAACACGACCAGCCCGCCCAGCCGGGCCACGAGATTCACGAGGTGGTCGTCGAGTCCTTCCTCCTGCGAGGCGCTGCAGAAATCGTCGCTCAGCCCGGCGGCGACCACCGAGGTCGGGCCGGCCGGATCGCCGTGGTGCAGGAACAGCGCGCCGGCGGGAATCCGCACGACGCCAAGAACGCGGTCGAGCGCCTGCGAGAGCATGCGCTGAATCTCGCCGCCCACAAAACTCGAAGTCGCCAGGTTCAAGTTGGACAGTGCCAGCATGTTGCGCTCAACACGCCGCTTTTCTTCTTCATAGAGGGCCATCACCATCAGCATGGCGATGAATAGCATAGGAACGATGGGAAGCAGGCGGAGTTCGGTGAGACGTTCTGAGGGAGACCGCTCGAAGAAGGCGATCGCCACCACCACGGCTCCCCAGAGACCAAACGCCGCCGCCAGCAGCAGGTCGGCAATGGTTTCTTGCTTGCGGCTTTCCTGCCAGAAGACCCAGGCGCAGCCGAGGAAGATCATTCCCGTGCCGAAGGATGAGCCCCACGGCACCCACCGCACCTGGTGAACAATCGCCCAGACCAGCAGAACCATGGCGGCTGCCGCAATCCGGCCGGCCCAGGGTTTGGCCTGTACATAGAGCTGCGCCGCCCAGAAAAACAGCAAGGCCGCGCAGGAAAGCAACCATTGATTCAAGGCCGCCTGCCAGGGAACCTCACCCACCCAGGGAATCAGCGCCGGGCTGAGAACATGCAGCGCCACCAGGCTCCAGGCGGTAGTCCAGAGCAGAAGATAGAGCTGCCGCTTCACGGTGTAGAGATAGGCGAAAAACGAGGCGATAAGCGTCGCCACGGCAAGCAGGCCCAGCGCGATCATGCTGTCATGAGTCAGCACGCTGCGTGCTCCACAAAGTACAACGCTGAGCGCACCGCGCCGTCCCGCGCGCGCACACACCCGCGTTTGCCTTTCGGCCGGCTTTTCGTCATCTTTCCCATGCCCAGCCTTCTCTCTGCGCGCACGGATGCGCCTCTGCGCGAAGGGCCGCAAAGTAATGAAGAGAATAGGCAGTTGGGACTATAGACCACGGTTTTTTGGGGGGTCAAGGGTACCGGGGTACCTACAAGGAAACAACAACCCGGGAGGCGCCTTACCCTGTGGGTATTTGGTGTTTGTTTCCTGCTTCGACTAAACTAGGCAGTTTTCTATTCGCACGGGGTCAGCACACTGAAAACATGAGTCATCACCCTGAATCCGCTTCACCGGCAAGCACCGGGCCGCGGGTGCGTTTTGCGCCCTCCCCGACGGGCTACCTCCACGTTGGCGGCGCCCGCACCGCCCTGTTCAACTGGCTGTTTGCGCGCCGCCAGCATGGCACGATGATTCTGCGCGTCGAGGACACCGATGCCGAGCGGAACCGTCCCGAACTGGTGGAGGGCATCCTCGAGGCCATGCGCTGGCTTGGCGTTGACTGGGATGAAGGGCCGTACTTTCAGTCCCAACGGCTCGATCTGTACCGCACTGCCGCAGAAAAGCTGCTCGCAAGCGGCGCGGCCTATCTGTGCTATTGCCCGCCGGAGAAATATGCAGGCGCAGACGCGCCGCACGAAGCCCAGGACGACGAACCGGAAGACCGCGGTCCGCGGCGCGTCACGCGGTGCAGTTGCCGCGACGGCAAGCCCGCTTCGCAGGACCACAAGCCCGCCATCCGTTTCCGCGTGCCGCTGGGCGGCGCGCCCACGAAGTTTCAGGATGCCGTGTTCGGCCCGCGCGAAGTGGCCAACGAGGAAATCGAAGACTTCGTGTTGCTGCGCTCGCCGAAAACCGCGGGCGAGGCCACGGGGCTTCCGACCTACCAAATGAGCGCGGTGGTGGACGACATGGCCATGCGCATCACGCACATTATTCGCGGCGCCGACCACCTCTCCAACACGCCCAAACAGGTTTTGCTGTATGGCGCGCTGGGCGCCGAGCCGCCGGTTTTCGCGCACGTTCCGCTCATTCTGGGGCCGGACCGCACGCGGCTTTCGAAGCGCCACGGCGCCACCAGCGTCGGGTCGTACCGCGAGGAAGGTTTTCTCGCGGAAGCCTTCCGCAATTTTCTGGCGCTGCTGGGCTGGTCGCCGGGGGACGACGCGCAATTTCTCCGCACCAGCGAACTCGTCGAGCGGTTCTCGCTCGAGGGCGTCAGCCGCACCAACGCCGTTTTCGACCGTCCCAAGCTGGAATGGTTCAACACCCAGTATCTCCAGAAGCTTCCCATCGAAGAGCTTGTGCCGCACGTGGAAGCGGAATTGAAACGGAGCGGGCTGTGGCGCGAGGAATGGGCCGGCGCGCGGCGCGATTGGTTCGCGCGCACGGTGGATTTGCTGCGGCCACGCGTCCGCCTGCTGCCGGATTTTTCCACCTGGGCGCGGGCGTTTTTCAGCGAGGAGTTTTCCTACGACCCGGCGGCGCGCGAGAAATTCTGGAAGGACGAGCGGCTCGGCGACCTGCTCCGCAAACTCGCCGACGCCCTTGCTGCGCTCCCGGATTGGACCCACGACGCCTGCGACCACGCACTGCGCGCCCTTGCCGAATCCGCCGGGGTGAAAGCGGGCCTGCTCATCAACGCGACGCGTGTGGCCATTGTCGGGCAGGCCGTGGCACCGCCGCTTTTCGATACCATGGTGGTTCTGGGGAAAGAGCGCGTCGTCGGCCGCCTCCGCCGCGCCCTTTCCGCATTCGGGGCGAAATAACTATTACAAGATGGGGTCCTGCGCGCCGGCCGGACGGTTCTCGGATGTGGCGTGGACCACGCGACTCTGATCGGTGTAAAAACTTCGGAAGCCGTAGCGGTCGGGCCGCGCTGAAAGGCTGTAGTTTCGCACCGCGCCATCCGCGCCGGCCGGCCCCGGCGTGTACTGAAGCGTGTAGCCCACGCCCAGCGCGTTTCGCGCCGCCAGGCGTCCCGGGACGCCCAGCGCTTCCGCGGAATCCGGATAGCGGCCGTTTTCGGCTCGCGCAAAGTTCCCCAGCGCGGTCTGAAATTCGCCCAGGGATTCGAGCACGCGCGCTTCGACACCTGTCCGTGACTGGTTCCCCGCGCGCTCGGGCAACACGTACCAGATGAAGGCGTACAGGCCCGCGGCAACCACTACAACCACCGCCACCCAAATCAAGACAATCTTGGCTGCGCTGCGTTGCTTGGCGGGTTCCGCAGCCAGCGCCACGGCAGCCAGGGCTTCGAGGTCGGTCCCGCAGTGCGGGCAGACCTCGGTGGCCTGATTGATTTCGTTTTCGCACTCAGGGCATTTGTACATATCAGGTCACAAATGGTGAGAGGTGAGATTATCAGCAGCAATGCCGGGAGGCGTCAACTCGACCTTGGGCACGATTGTGAAGGCAGCTTCACGCTTCGGGCGCGTGACCCACGACCACGAATCCCACCGTTTTCAGGGTGACGGTGTTGTTCGCAGCTTGCAGATGGACGGGAAACTCCACGAGCCAGAGGTCGCCGTCCTCTTGATGGCTCATTGCGGGAAGCGTGGCCGGCTGGCCTTCGACGGGACTGAAGCTCCAGACGGACGGATGGTCCCTCCCGGCGGCCTTGCGGCTGAGCGCGAGCAAGTCGTTCATGGAAAGCGCCGCGACGCCGCCATCGTCCGCGGCAGGCGAAGCCAGAAGAAAATCGCGCTGGGGCGCCACTCCTTGATGATTGCCGTTCACGGGATTCAGCGCGTAGCGCAGCGTGTAGACGCCGGGCTTGACGCGCTGCTGGCGGTAATCGGTCAACTCGGCCGGGAAACGCACCACCGCGGCGAGGGTCCCTTCGGCGAATTCCGGAAACGCAATCCCCAGTTCATTCGAAGGATTGGCGTTTAGGGGAATGGCCTTGCGCAGCCAGATTTCGCAGAGCGGCCCCTTCGGTCCCTGCACGCGAATACCGTCATTCGACAGGACCTCGCGGATCGCCGCGGAAACCTCTGCCGGCGGCGCGGCAGAGAATTTCTCTGCCGTGTACGCGCCCGCGGCATCCGCAAATCGCAACGGAGCCGCGGCGCCGCACCCCGCGATCACCGCGCACAGCGCGAGCGCCCGGGCAACCGCGCGCCTTTTCGATTTGTTCATCGCCGGCCTTTCAGACAGACAAGACCCTCAAGTGGGACAGGCTCCCGCATGTCCGCTTTATCATCAACGGCTGGTTAAAGGGGGCTGGCAAACGTGCCGACGAACGAGCCGCGCCTGCCCGACTCGCTCCAGTTGATGTCCAAGTGTTTGCCCCGATAGGTGCTTTCGGCGGTGTACGCCGGCATGGCATGATTCAAGTGCGCGGCCAGCGGCTGATAAAACGTTTCTTCGTTGTGGCAGATTTCGTCCGCGCTGGTCAGCGCCCGCGTGGAGATTTTCACCAACTTGCCCGCCTCCAGCGTTGCCTGGCCGTGCTTATCCGGCGCGATGTCCAGGCGGATCGGCGATAGCTCCACGCCAACGACGTTGTTCAGCAGTCCGGCCGTCTGCGCCTGCGCGAATTTTATCAGCGCTTCACGCTGTCCCTGGGTCGCCCGCTCATCCAGAATCATCACCGTCTTCGCCGGCAGGGGATTGGCGTAAGGATCGCCCAGCGTGCTATTTGCGCGCACTACCGCCACGACGCTCAGCCCATCCAGCTTGACGTCGCCCCACGTCCCTTTGTCCACGCGCCAGCCCAGCACCGCTTCCTGGCCGGCAAGGTTCACTTCGGAATTCGCAAAGCACGGCCCGGTGTACACGTCCGCACTCCGCGCTTCAATGTATTTCCCGGTAATTTGCGCCGCTTTGCCGGTGGTTGCGCCGGCGGCCAGAGCCGGGAGCAGGAAGACCAGAAGGGAAATGACAAACACATTCCGGAGTTTCATCGCCGTACCTCCGCAGGAGGGTCGCCGTTATTCTCCCACCCCGCCACACGCTTTTCAAGATTTTCCATCCGGCGATTCCACGAGTTCAAATGAAGAGGACCTCGCGTTTTTCTGTATGGAAATCCTACTCTAGCGGCGCCGCCTTCGGCCGGAGCACGAACTCCACTCCCTGCTTGGCGCGGCAGCCTCCGATGGTGCGGCCATTCTCCAAACCCTCCACCCCGCCGCTGCTTCGGATTCGGCTCGAGCCTGAGATGTGCCTTATCTCTTAGGAAGCTAGTACCCCATTAGTACTACATGTCCGATATGTGACAGACAGAGGAAAGCCGCTCTGGATAGGATTCCCACGAGGAAACTCCGAGTAAGGCCCGGGGGGTATTTGGCGCGGAAAGCGATTGCCCCCCGGGATTTCATCAAGACCGGTCATGTTTTCGAGATCTGAACCCGACCTCCAGGATGTGGAACGAGCTTCTGCCCCCCCGGACGCACTTGCGCGCAGACAAAATCTCGTGCGAATCCTGTTTGTTCATCGTTCCGTAGCAGAAGTGGAGCGCTGCCTGCATGAACTCCGGAGGGTGCGATTCACGGTCCGCCCAGAAGTAGTTGCGACTCCCGAACAATTCGTCGAACGGCTCGGTTCGCAGCCCTTTGACCTTATTGTGGCCGAGTACCCCAGCACAAACTGGCGAGAAACACTCGTGCTGGAGCTGCTGGGCCGGATGAAGAAGGATATCCCCGTCATCTTTTTGGCTGCCGGCATGAAACGCGAAACCGCGGCGGGGTTCATCCTGAAAGGCGCCGCCGATTGCATCGAAGTGGACAGCATTGGCCATCTGCCTGTAGCCGTTCACCGGGCTCTCAATGAGAAAGCGTTGCGCGACCAACGCGATCGCGCCGAAAAGGATTTGCGGCGTTCGGAGGCACGCTACCGCGCCCTGGCCGGAAATCTAAGCTACGGGATCTGCCGCTGCAGTCTCGATGGCAGGTTTCTGGAAGTGAACGAGGCGATGATCCGGATGCTCGGCTATGGGTCAAGAGAGGAACTCCTGGCTCTAGATCTTGCGCGCGACATTATTCAAGACGCCGACAGACGAGCGCAATTACTGGGTCAAAAAAAAGAGGGAGGTCTCGTCGATCCCATCGAAATAGAATGGAAGCGGAAGGACCATGCGATCCTGAAGGTGCGGCTCAGCGGACAGGAAGTCCTCAGCGAGCAGGGAGAGTTGGAAGCCTACGAGGTCATCGCCGAAGACGTCACCCAGCAGCGAGAGTTGGAAGATCACCTCCGCCGGCAGGCAGCCAGCGATTCGCTGACCGGTCTGGCCAACTATCGCCGCCTCGTGGATGTGCTGGATTCGGAAATCAAGCGCAGCCAGCGCACGAACCGAGGGTTTGCCATGTTGTTTTTTGATCTGGACGGATTGAAACGAATCAACGACCGCCACGGGCACATGGTGGGAAGCCAAGCGCTTTGCCGGTTGGCCGATGTCTTGTACTCCTGTTGCCGGGACATCGATACTCCCGCGCGCTTCGGCGGAGACGAGTTTGCTCTTGTCTTACCGGAGACTAATGCGGAGGCGGCCAGCCTGGTGGCGCGGCGCATCTGTGAAAGCGTTGCCAATGACGGCAATGGACCCAAAATCTCCGTCAGCATCGGCATTGCCGTCTATCCGCAAGACGGCGAGACAATCGAGACACTCTTAAGCCAAGCAGATTCGGCTCTTTACGCGATGAAGCAACAGAGAATTACGACTGCAGAGTCCATGCAAACCGCCGCTGGGCAGTAAACTTGCTTCGTCAATCCGGCGAGGCTTCATTGCGCTTCACCATCGGCCAAAACGATTCTGGCGCGCTGATTACGCAACCTGAGAATGGATGTATGCCTAAGAAGAAAGCTACGAAAGATTCCCGGAGAGCGGAACTCGCCGGCGTCATGAAGGAACTGGCGAAGCCGTACATGACCAAATCTGCGCGGAAAGAGTACGCGAGACTTGCTTTGCCGGTGGTATTGACCGAAGCAAGAAAACCGTCGTAGGCGCGAAGAGGCCGAAGTCATTTCGAGGGCAAGCCGTTGAAGGAGCGGCAAGACTCAATTGGTGGGCACGATTAGCGGAACTGCCTACTCAATCTGCAACGCCACCAACCAATCGAAAATCTTGCT
Source organism: Candidatus Acidiferrales bacterium (assembly GCA_036390175.1). GTDB lineage: Bacteria > Acidobacteriota > Terriglobia > Acidiferrales > UBA7541 > DASQHY01. The sequence continues at coordinate 21,246 of DASWCG010000156.1, forward strand.
TCGAATCGCAGGATTTTGCTAGAATATGGGTTAAGCGGTGCTGTTATGCAAGCCATAGCAAGTTCGAGCAGGACCAAATCTAGGATAAAACTCAGGGAAAAGCGCGCTTTCAATGTGCAAGCTTTTCTCGATTCGGCGGGGTTGTCGCGAAGAATTGTGCAGTATCGAAGATCGCAGAAGATCTACGCTCAAGGCGATCCTGCCACGAGTGTGATGTACATTCAAAATGGCGGCGTAAAGCTGTCTGTTGTTAACGAGGTCGGCAAAGAGGCTGTCGTAGGGATACTGGGTCCCGGCGACTTCTTTGGTGAGGGGTGCTTGGCAGGCCAGGATGTTTGTATGGGGACGGCCACGGCGATTACACCCGCGTCCGTATTGATCATTGAAAAAAGCGAGATGATGCGCGTGCTCCACACGGAACATGCCCTCTCCGACCGCTTCATGTCTTACGTTCTTTCGCGGAACATCCGCATCGAGGAAGATCTGATCGATCAACTTTTTAACTCCAGCGAGAAACGGCTGGCTCGAACTCTTCTGCTGCTGGCCCGCTACGGCAAGGAATCCCAGCCGCAAAAGATGCTTCCCAAAGTATCTCAACAGATGCTGGCGGAAATGATTGGCACAACGCGCACGCGGGTCAATTTTTTCATGAACAAATTCAGGAAACTGGGCTTCATTCGATACAATGGCGGACTTCATGTCCACAATTCCCTCCTTAGTGTGGTCCTGCACGACTAACCAGTAACTTTCGCGCGGCAAAAATAGGTGTATAGCCCGGCAAACTTCAGGATGAGATTCCCGTTTGACAATTAGGGAGACGCCGGCGTAAGAGCTTCGGTGGAGGCGCTGACCTGCTTTGACCTGTCCCTTTTCCGGCGCAGGGGTGCACATGAAATTGCAAGCGCCATTCTTTTCGCTTTACAGTCCTGAGGGAGCTGTACTATCGTCGTGGCTTCGCACGCTTCCTCCAGCCTGACCGACGGGACCCAGCTCCGCGGCCTCGGAGCCTGCGTCGTGGAGGTGTCGTATGTGGAAAAAGCCTGACGAAAGCAAACCGCAATCCGCTACGGATAGCCCGGGATACGGGGTTCCTTCTTCGACTCGTGCTGACGCCGCAAGTGCGGCGCCGGTTTCTCCCAACGCTCCGGCCTGCGTGAGCCAGGGGATCACCATCAAGGGAGAAATCTTCGGCAAGGAAGATCTCTTCATTGATGGCACCATTCAGGGAAAGATCCATTTCTCGGATGGCTGCGTAACCATCGGGCCGAACGGCCGGGTCAACGCAGACATCGAGGCGCGTGAAATCGTCATTCGCGGCGATGTGACCGGCTCGCTCAAGGCACGGGAGCGCGTGCAGATCTGGGGCACCGGCAAACTCAGCGGGGATATGCAAACGCGCGGCATCGTCATCGAAGATGGCGCGACGCTGCGGGGCAAAGTGGAAGTCACGCAAAAGGATGAACCCGTGCGGTCCGCTCGCGCGGGCGCTTCTCCGGGTTCTGCGGACGCATTCACCCGGTCTGCGGTGCAGGCCAAGTCCCCCGAGTGATAGCCGATGGGATTCTTCGCGAAAATGCGGTTCCCCGGCGACCGCCACGCCTCGATGATGCCTTCTTCCCGTGGCGGGACGGGTGCCGCGGCCGCCGGCTCTCACGGCGTGTCCAGTGCGCCCGCCCGCGCCGCCCATCCCTCAGGCAATTTGCGCGTCTCGAACGGATTGAAGGAATTTCTCTGGAATCTGGACGGCTTGGGCCACGGCAGCTTGCTCGACCTCGGGCCGGTGTGGCAATCCACCATCACATTCTTCGTCGAGCGCGGCTTTAAGGTCTATGCCGACGACCTCCTCCGCGACTGGAAGCAATTTGTGACTGCCGAGGACGACCGCTTGCGAAAGATTCAGCCCGGCGAAGATGCCTCGGAAATGACCCCGGAATCCCGCGCGGACCGCTTTCTCCAGTCTCATATCAAATACCCACGCGACAATTTCGACGCCATCCTCCTGTGGGATCTGCTCGATTTCATGGAGCGCGCGCTGGTCAAGCGGTTCGTCGAGCATCTTGCCGATGTGCTTCGTCCCGGCGGCGTGATTTTCGCGATGTTCCACGCCGGGAAACCGGAATCCTTTCACCGCTATCGGATTTTGGACCGCCAGACTCTCGAGCTTATCGCCACGCCCCCTCTGTTCACCGTCCAGCGGTCCTATCAAAACCGCGAGATTCAGGACCTGTTCCGGGGATTTCGCAGCAGCAAATCCTTCGTCGGCCGCGACCAGCTTCGGGAAGTCCTCTTTATGAAGTAATCGTGTTTCTGAAGGGGTTTCCGGCTGCGGCGGTGACCAGGGAACGCGCAGTCCAGTCCGCTCTTAGCGCTTTGTCTGCCCGGGTTGTGCCGTGAATTCAACCTCTGCGGGATAACTGGTGGCGACTCTCAGGAAGCCTGCACTGGGAAGGTCACCGGGCAACTTGAGCGTGGTAAGACGCTGGCCGCTGCCGGCATCAACTACGAAGAACATGAGGGCCGCGTCATTGGAGAGAGACGGCCAGAGCGGATCCTGGGCGAAATCGGGCAGCTCAATCGTGAATGATCCATCTGCCTCGACGGCCGTCTTGGACAGAGAAAAAGGCGAGACGGCGCCTTGAAAGATGTTGAAGAATTGCCGGGCCCAGCGGCAGGCGTAAAGGACCTCGACCTGGAAGTTCTTTCCCTCAAATCCGGATATGGGAAATCTGCCGCGGAATTGGGTTGTCGGGAGTTTCTGGCACTGGAATTCGCCCTCGCGGCTGCTGGCAGTGAGTTCCTCAACACTGATGGTGACAAATTGACAGCCGGGGGCATAGACAATCGCCTTCAAGGTCCGGGGAGACTTGGCTTCGTCCACGCTGCGGATAGCAATCTTGTTGTCAACGTCCCTTGCGGTTGTCGAAGACGAATAGACCCCAAAGTCGCCGGTGAGGAAATACCGCACCTGGACATCCTTGGGCGAAGCGGGGGCTGCAACCGAGATCGTGAAAATGTTTTCGTTGGCACCGCCCTGTGCCGCAAGGCAAGAGGCGAGAAATCCAAAGAAAAGAGCAAGAAGAAGCCGACGCATTACCATTCGTTCCGCCTCCCGGTCTAGCGCATTGTCCCACAATCGCAAAGCTTTGAAAATTCTTTGTGCCCAGAGTACGCTGCGGGATATTTCTGGCTCAGATTGAGACGCCGCGGGCAGTCGTACACTCTGCATCCCGATGTCCTCCTCGATTTCTCGCACATTTCTTGTTCCCGGAATCTGCCGTCCAACCCTTAGGTAATCATCCTGCTTGTAATCGACAGGCGCAGGGAGTAGAAGGGAGAGGAAGCTTCAAGTCTTGGAGGGAGAGGATGACTCCACCGGGCTTAGAGCGAAACACAGCTTAACGCACACCGCTTTTGCGGTGCGGGCCTCCGGCAGCGCCCTCATCCTGTAGATCAGGACGCTCCGAAAGCCAAAAGCAAAGTGATGAATCGGGGAGCTGCCAGGCTCCCCGATTCGTTTTGTGGTGCCACGAGGATCAAGCCGCTTGGCGGTGACGCCGATGGTGGCGTCTGCGACTGCGCTGGCGCCGGCGACGCTGGAGAGAGGTTTTCTTCGATTGGGTCGCGGAGGTTGCGCTGGGCGGATTCGGCTGCGCCGGGGGAGTGCTCGGAGCGGATTGTCCTGCAGAGAACAAAGCGCAGGAGCAAAGCAACATCGCACCCAGCAAGAGCTTCGATCGCATAGTTCCTTCCTTTGGCATCGCCCTTTCTTCGGATTTCAGACCACTCCGAGGAAGTGTTCGGGCCGGCAAAATGTCTTGCGTCACTGCCGCCGGATTGCCGGCGACCCAAGCAGGAACGAGTTAACCGCCGATGTGAACGTCTTTCAACCAGCGAATGAGTTCGGCCTGCCTGGAAATAATCTCAGACTCCCAAAGAATTGCCCAGAGCATCAAGCTCATCGCCACGGCGCACATCGCCAGGGTGACGCCCATCTGACGTTCGCTCGCAGGAACGCGAAGCTGCTGGATTAACCGGGTCATGGTTCAGTCCTCCTAGTACTCGTCACGCACGAGCCCTGCGGAGCGGCCACAAAGTTTCAAGCAATCGGTGTGCCAACCCTTGCCATGCTCCTCTGTGGGAACAAGAACGACAAAAACAGAGGGGACTTACTAACATTCGTCGTATTGGTTGTCAATAGGGAATGTAAGACGGCGGCAAGAAAGTTGCCGGTTCGTGTCCTTTTGTGGCGGCATTGGGATGTAGTTATCCCGAGCAGATCGCCGCAGGAGTCTGTTAGACTTCGCCCATGGATTGATGTCCATGCGGGCTCGGCCCCCTGTTCATGAACCTCACCAGAATTCGCCAAGTGGTGCAGAATCTTGCATACTCATTGGGGGGCGTTGGCTTGTTCGCAGTGGCGTTCCTCGATTCATCGTTTCTTACATTTCCGGTCATCAACGACCTGTTGGTGATTGATTTGTCGATCAAGAACCCCGCGCTCATGCCTTATTACGCGCTGATGTCCACGCTTGGGTCGGTGAGCGGGTGCCTGGCGCTCTACTATGTGGCGAAGAAAGGCGAGGAAGCTCTCTTCCACCGGCATGCCGGTGCACATGCCCCCAGAATCCGAGCCTGGATCGACCGCAACAGTTTTCTAAGCGTGTTGATCGCGGCGCTGCTTCCTCCGCCCACACCGTTCAAGTTTTTTGTTCTGGCGGCGGGCGCATTTGAGGTTCCGGTGCGGACGTTTACAGTGGCTTTGCTCGTTGCCCGCGGGTTTCGCTATTTTGGAGAAGGAATTCTGGCGGTGCGCTACGGCAACCAGGCAGAACATTACCTGCGGCAGCACAAATTGGTTCTTGTAGCGATCACGATGGGTGTGATCCTGGTGTCCTACATCTTGAGCAGACTCTTCCTGCGTTTGAGACATAGACCCGCGCCCTGACGAGATTTCAAGATAATTTCAAGATCCCTGATGGGTCAGCGGGAGCGAGTTTCGAATGCCAGCTCTTCGTGGATGACCTGGGCTTGCTTGTTCAAGTCAACCACGGCGGAAACCTCGCGGTGCCCCACTCCGGAATTTGCGAATCTTAGATCGCGCAACTGAACGCGAAAACCATCGAGTGTAGGCTCCACAGTTGCCTTTGGGAACCGGGCAAACTGCAAAAACATCGTGGCGGCGCGGGACTTGCGAGCGCTTTCCAAGACGGCGGAAGGTTCGGGCTTGTAGAGGGTGCGGCCCGAGTCGGGATCGAAGGAAGGGTTGAGGACCACGGACAAATCCACTTGGTGCAGCGCCGCATCCGTCTCGACGACCCCGGACCAGGCGAAGGGAGACATCGGCTGGGGAAAGGCGGCCACCAGAAGGGGCGTTTCACCGCGGTAAAGGCGCGAGCGCAGCAACTCGACGGCGCGGTCGTGCAAGGTCCAGCGCCCGCCGATGAACAGCGCCAGCAAGACCAGCGCAATCACCGCGCCCCGCAGACCTTTCCGGCGTTTCTTGGCGGAGCCGATTTCTTCTCCGATTAAATGAAACAACGCAGGAAGCAGCAGGCCACCGGCCAAAATCGCGAGCAACCAGGGATCTACTTCGTCCACCAGGTCCCCGGCGAACCATTTTTCGCGAAACGGCCAGAAAAGCTTCACGCCGTAGCTGTTGGTGAGGTCGAGCAAGAGATGAACGCCGCTTGCCATGGCGCAGACCAAAGCCGCCGGGATAAAGCGCACGGAAAACCGGGGATAGATTCTTCCCAGAGCCCAAAAACCTGCGGCGACGAAAACAGCGATGGCCGCAGCTCCGAAAAGAGAATGAGTTGCGGTGCGATGGCCGGAGAGGAAAGCCGATGCGCCTCCGAGGGAGCTGAGCCAATCGAGATCGGCGGCCAGGCCTGCGACAAGCATCATGGGTATGGCGAGTCTGGTCGCGCGGTTCAGACCCGCACGGGCCAGAACCACGGAGGAGAGAGCGTGGGTGATAGGCTCCAACGAGATGCCTTCTCAGGTGACTTCCATGACTTGCGGCGCGCGCTTTTCGCGGGTGGCCTCCGGGCGAACGTTCCGTTGAGCGAATTCCGCGGGGGCGAGAAGACGAAGCGCATTCGCGACGATCCGGAATTCCACGGGAAGGTGTCCGAGCGGTTCGCCATCCACCTGCGCGTAGACGCGCTCGCTGCCGAGGGCTTCGCAGCGGACCAGGTTTGACTTCCAGAAAAAAACGCCGCGCTCGGCGCGAAGTTTTCCGCGCCACAATTTGGGCATGTAACTGAGGTAGCGCAGAGCGCTGCGCGTGGTGATGGCGGCGAGTTCGAAGCCGTCTTCGAACAAATCTGCGCGCGTGGTGATGCAAAACGGCCCGCCGTAGTGCTTCGTGCGGCCGACGACGACGAGAGTGGCGTCGAGCGAATGCTCCGCGGTTATCACGCGAAAGCGCGGAAAGCGGTAGCGGAAAAGCTGGCGGAATCCTTCCCACCAGTACGCGAGGATGCCGGCCTTACTCTTGGCTTCGGGTTTGACCGAGTAGACCATCCTGCCGTCGGGGCCCGCTCCCGCCACGCAGAGAAAATAGCGCTGCACGGCGGGGTCTTCGAGCGGTATGGCGAGGCCCAGAGCGATTTCCACCAGGGTTCCACGCGAAAGAATTTCTGCGGCGGCAGGAATGTCCCGGGGAAGGCCCAGCTCTTTGGCGAGGACGTTGGCGGTTCCTCCGGGCAGCAACGCCAGGGGAATCTGGCGGCCGGAAGATTCGGCGACGATGCCGTTCAAAGCTTCATTCATCGTGCCATCGCCGCCGCAGACGATGACCAAGTCGCGCCCTTCGCGCGCCGCCCGTCGTGCGAGCCGGGTCGCCTCGCCAGGGGTGCTCGTGGGGCAAAGCTCCGTCTCGACTCCGGCGGCGGCAAAAATGCGGCAAGCCTCTTCCAGTTGCTGGGGCCTCTTCGGTCCGCTGCGGCCGGCGCGGGGGTTATGAATCAGAAGAGCGCTATGAATACCGTCGAGCATTTTCCTCGTCCCGGAGGGTTCTCTCACGCCGTGATTCATCCGGCGGAATGCAATGTGCCGCGATGCCTCGCACCGCGCATTGTATAATACCCGGCCGAATCACCGTTGCCATTCCGTCGAGGCCGATCCCCGTATGAGCAAGACGGCTGCCAAAGCGAACCGCAAGCTTCTCCATGAAGTGGAGAAACTTCGCGAAAAAATAAGGTACCACGACTACCGCTATCACGTTTTAGACGACCCGGAGATTTCCGACGCCGAATATGACCGGCTGATGAAGCGGCTGAAAGAAATCGAGGCCGCGCATCCGGAACTCATCACGGCAGATTCGCCCACCCAGCGCGTGGGCGGAGCTCCGCGCGAGGGTGTCGAGACAGTACGGCACTCGCGCCCCATGCTGAGCCTTGACAACGCATTCTCTTACGATGAACTGCGCGACTTCGACAGGCGCGTTCGTGAATTGAGCGGGCATGAAAAGATCGAATATGTCGCCGAACACAAGTTCGACGGCTTGAGCATTTCGCTGCAATACGAGGACAGCCTGTTGAAGCGCGGAGTGACGCGCGGCGACGGGACCACCGGCGAAGACGTCACGCCAAACGTGAAAACGATTCGCTCGGTCCCTCTGCGCGTGGACGCCGCCGTGCTGAAGAAAGCGCGCCTTCCGGCGGATTTCGAAGTGCGCGGGGAAGTGATGATGTCACACAAGTCGTTCGAGGAGCTGAACCGGCTGCAGGAAGAGCAGGGCGGAAAGCGCTTCGCGAACCCGCGCAATGCCGCCGCAGGCGCGGTTCGCGTGCTGGACCCGGCAATTACGGCGCAGCGGCGGCTGGAATTCTTCGCCTACTATTTGTATGTGGACGGGCGGGTCCCGTTCAAGAAGCACACCGACTCGCTCGAGGCATTGCAGCAGATGCAATTCAAGGCCTCGGAAGACTGGAGGCTGTGTGCTTCGATAGAGGAGGTCTTGAAATACTGCGAGGCGTGGGAATCGCGCCGGGAGAAACTGCCCTACGAAATAGACGGCGTGGTGATCAAGGTCAACTCGATTGCCATCCAGCAGGAGATTGGTTTCACGGCGAAGGCGCCGCGGTGGGCCATTGCGTACAAATACCCGGCGCGGCAGGAGACGACGGTCGTCAACGACATCATCGTGCAGGTGGGGCGGACCGGCGCGCTGACCCCGGTGGCGGTGCTCGAGCCGGTGCAAATCGGC
>DASWCG010000157.1:0-9710 GCA_036390175.1 Candidatus Acidiferrales bacterium
CACAAAACCGCTCTACAGCGGCTTGTTTGTTCACGAGATGAACGCCGTGGAGTTTAGCCGCACCGTTCAGGCTGCCCTCGAAGGCGGCGCCTCAGGTGTCTCGATCTTCTCCGCCGACGCCATGGACCAAAGCAAATGGGATACATTGAAAAAGATTAGCAATTCAAAAGGGCATCCGTGAAGCAAGTTGCCCGTTCCGCCCAATCCTGCATTCCCTGTACCTGAAACTCTCGCGCTACTTCTGCTCCCCGCGCCAGCCGCGCCCGCGCAGCGGACGCCCCGCCTTCGCTCCCGTAAGTTTCCCGTCCTCGAATCCCACAGTGCCATTGACGATGACGTAGCTCACGCCTTCGGAAAGCTGGTCCGGCTTTGTGTACGTGGCCTTGTCCATGACTGTTGCGGGGTCGAAGATGGTGATGTCGGCGAAGGAGCCGGCTCTCAGAAGCCCGCGCTCCGCGAGATGCTCGCGCTGCGCCGGCAGGGAAGTAATCTTGCGGATGGCTTCCTCGAGCGGCAACAATTGCAGGTCGCGGACGTAGTGCCCAAGGAACCGCGGCATCGAGCCAAAGGCGCGCGGGTGCGCGTGCGGCTCGAAGATCGGCCCGTCGAGTGACATTTCGTTGACATCCAGACCGATGCTCGTCCACGGCTGCCGCAGACCCGCTTGCAGATCGTTTTCACTGGCCATGAAGTACAGCGCGCCGGTCTGGCCCTGGTCGGCGACAATAAAATCAAAGAGCGTATCCAGCGGGGTTTTCTTCCATTCGGCCGCCACCTCGGAAACCAGTTTTCCTTCGAACGGTTTCAGCTTGGGGTTGAACACGGATGAAATCATCACGCCGCTCGCCCCGCCACAATCGAAATAGAGATTTTCCCAGTCCGGATGGTCGTCCGCCATTTCCGCTTTCACCTTCGCGCGAATCTTGGGCTCTTGTATTCGCGTCAGCAGCTTCTGCAAACCGCCATCGGCGGTCCATGGTGGCAGCGCAGAAGCCAGCGCTGTGGCGCCGGCGACGTACGGATACATGTCTCCGGCAATGTCTAACCCGGAATCGCGCGCGGCCTTTATCTTTTTCTGATACGTCTGCATCCAGCCCCAGCGCGTCTTGCCGCTGACTTTCATGTGGAAGATTTCCACGGGAAGACGTGCCTCGCGCCCGATGCGGATCGCTTCCTCAATCGCGGCGGGTTCGGAGGCGCCTTCGCTGCGCATGTGCGTGGCATACAGGCCGCCGTGCCGCGAAGCCACTTTGGCGAGCTCGATAAGTTCTTCCGTCTTGGCGTAGTGGCCCGGTGGATAGATGAGCGCCGTCGAGAGGCCCATCGCGCCGTCTTGCATGGCCTGCGCCACGAGCAGTTTCATCTGTTCCAGCTCCGCCGGAGTGGGGGCGCGATCATCGTCGCCCATGATCGCTTGGCGGACCTGCGCCGCGCCCACGTACGTGCCGATATTAATCGGCGTGCCTTGCTTCTCCAGGCGTTTGAAATAGCCGTCGAGCGTCGCCCAATCCACGGTCAAGTGAAAATGCTCGAGGAAAGGCTTTTGCGCCTCGATGGTCCTTTCATTCTGCGGAGCGACCGAGCCGCCTTCTCCGGTGATTTCGCTGGTGATGCCCTGCGAAAGTTTGCTGAGCGAGCGATTGTCGATGAGCAGGGAAAGCTCGGACTGGCCGAGCATGTCAATGAATCCGGGAGAAACAATTTTTCCGGAAGCGTCAATCACGCGCTTCGCATCGGCCCCCTTCAAATCGCCGATGGCGGCGATGCGGTCTCCGCGAATGCCCACGTCTCCGGCAAACCAGGGATTTCCCGTGCCGTCAATGATGTGGCCATTTTTAATAACGATATCGAAGCGGTCCGCAGCTTCTTGGACTTGCTTCGAAAAGGGTCCCACCGGCTTCGCCGCCGCGTGGCGCGGCGGTGTTGCCGCCGAAACGAGCAGCGCAATTGCGCCGGGGATTGCAACCAGCCATTTTGCTTTGTGTTTCAATGGAATGCCTTCATCAGGCTCAAGAGGATTCCCTAATTCATTCCCTGTGTCAACGTGCAAGGCCTTTTCCAATGCATCCGCGGGGAAGGTTTGACGCTGCACGCGATCCCGCGGCAGATGCGTTCCTGCGCGCCTGCATTTCCCAATTGAGACTTGACAACTCGAGGAGCGGCCCATAGCGTGTCGGGATTATCAGGTTGAGGCTGATGGAAGAACAATTTATCGGGCGCCCCGTTCCGCGGAAAGAAGCGCGCGAAAAAGTTACGGGACAATCGCGCTACGTCGATGATCTGCCGTTTCCCGGAACGTGGTTTGGCGCGACGGTGCGGAGCGAATGTGCGCGCGGCCGGATTCGCGGCGTCAAGTTCGGAGAGGGAATCCCCTGGAAGGAATTAACGATTGTCACCGCCAGGGATATCCCCGGTGAGAACCGCGTCGCTCTGATGGAACACGATCAGCCGTTTCTCGCCGACGCCGCGGTAAATCACCCCGAAGAGCCGGTTGTTCTGCTGGCCCACCCCGACAAGTATCTGCTCGAAGAAGCGCGCCGCGCGGTGCACATCGAGTGCGAACCCCTGGAGCCTGTTTTCACCATCGAAGATTCCCTGCGTGGGGCGGAAGTGATCTGGGGAAAAGACAACGTCTTCAAGTCATTTCAGGTTGAAAAAGGCAACGTGGATAGGGTTTGGTCGCAGGCGGATTTCATTGTCGAGGGCGAATACCGCACCGGCGCGCAAGAGCAGCTTTATATCGAAACCAATGGCGTCATCGCCGTGGCCAATCCTGACGATGGCGTGACGGTGTGGGGCTCGATGCAATGCCCTTACTACGTCCACAAGGCCCTGATGGCTCTCTTCGCTTTGCCCGCAAATAAAGTCCGCGTTGTCCAGGCGGAGACAGGCGGGGGGTTCGGCGGGAAAGAGGAATACCCCTCGATGATCGCGGGCCACGCCGCGCTGCTCGCGTGGAAATCGGGAAAGCCGGTGAAGATCGTCTACGACCGCGCCGAAGACATGGCTGCAACCACCAAGCGTCATCCCTCGCGGACGAGACATCGCACCGCCGTTACGCGGGGCGGCAAACTCCTGGCCATGGAAATTGATTTCGTGATTGATGGCGGCGCTTATACAACTCTATCGCCTGTGGTCCTCTCTCGCGGAACGATTCATGCGGCCGGCCCTTACTGCTGCCCGAACGTGCGCATTCGCAGCCGCGCGGTGGCCACCAATGCGCCGCCCCACGGAGCATTTCGCGGATTTGGCGCGCCGCAGAGCATCTTCGCGCTGGAGCGCCACTTCGATCACGTTGCGCGCGCCGCGGGATTGAGCCCGGAGGAATTTCGCCGCCGCAATTTCCTGCACGCGGGTGAGACAACCGCCACCGGTCAAGTGATCCGCGAAAACGTCAATCTGAATCAGCTCATGGACCGCGCGCTGCGAGTGAGCGATTACGCCGCGAAGAGCGAACGATACGCGCGGGAGAACCCCGGCCGGCGGATCCAGAAAGGAATCGGATTTGCGTCCTTCATGCACGGCGCGGGCTTCACTGGTTCTGGAGAGGAATACCTCGCCTCTGTCGTGGAGCTGGAGGCGACTCCCGAAGGCATTGTCCGTGTACTGACGGCGAATACGGAAATCGGCCAGGGAACAAACACGGTCTTCACGCAAATCGCCGCGCAAGCGCTGGACATCGAGTCCGATCGGATCGAGATCGCGCGCCCCGACACCCGCTCCGTTCCCAACAGCGGCCCCACCGTGGCTTCGCGGACCTGCATGGTTGTGGGAAAGCTCGTGGAATCGGCGGCGCTGGGATTGAAGCAGAAACTTGTTCAGGCTGGCCTGCTGACCGAAGGATACACGTCCGCCGAATTTGCGCGCTCTTGCCGCGCCTACAACGAAACGTACGGCCCTTTGAAATCGCGCGCACAGTATCAGCCGCCGCCGGGAATTCATTGGGACGACGCCACGTATCAGGGCGATGCCTATGGCGCTTATGCATGGGCGGTGTATGTGGCCGATGTTGCTGTGGACCTCGTCACCTACGAGGTGCGCGTGAATGATTTCGTTGCCGTGCAGGAAGTGGGCAAAGTGATTCATCCGGTGCTTGCCGCGGGACAGATTGAAGGGGGAGTTGCGCAGGGCATCGGGTACGCGCTCTACGAAAATGTCGTGTGGAGTAACGGGCGCATGGTCAACGGGCAGATGACCAACTACATCATGCCCACAGCGGCCGACGTGCCGCCGATCCGCGTGTTTTTCGAAGAGCAGCCTTATGCCTACGGCCCCTCCGGAGCGAAAGGCATCGGAGAACTTCCCATGGACGGCGCAGCTCCGGCGATCGTGAATGCGATTGAAAACGCCGTTGGTGTCAGCATTTGCCGGATTCCCGTCACGCCTGAGGTGCTCATGGAAGCGCTTGAGGCTTCCGAAGAGGTGGCTCGCCGTGGCTGACCGCTCGGGGAAAGTCGAGATCGCCTGCGTCATCAACGGCGAGAAGAAATCGTTGTGCGTCTTTCCGATGGCGCGGCTGCTCGATGTCTTGCGCGAAGAGTTGGTCCTTACCGGCACGAAAGAAGGCTGCGGCGAAGGCGAGTGCGGCGCCTGCTCCGTGTGGATGGACGGGCAGCTCGTCAACAGTTGCCTGGTTCCGGCGTTGCAAGCCCAGGGAACCGAAATCACGACGATCGAAGGGATCGCCAGCGGTGAGCGATTGCATGCCGTGCAACAAGCTTTCATTTCCTGTGGCGGCGCCCAATGCGGAATCTGCACGCCGGGCATGGTCATGGCCGCAATCAATTTGCTCGATAGAACGCCCCATCCGAGCGAAGACGAAATCCGCACGGGCCTCGCCGGAAACCTGTGCCGCTGCACCGGCTACACGAAGATTTTTGAAGCCATCGTTCGCGCGTGTCAGGCGACGGGAGGCGGAGTCTGAGATCTCTTGTTCCCGCGTATGAATTGAGAGCGCCGCAGAGCTTGCACGCTGCGCTGGCGCTGCTGGCCCGCGAGCCTGGCGAGTGGAAGCCGCTCGCCGGCGGCACCGACTTGATGGTGCTGTTCGAAGCCGGAAAACTTTCTCACAAGAAATTTCTCAGCATCTGGAAAATGCCAGAGCTGAAAGGCATTGAGGTTACACCTGCGCACGTTACCCTCGGGGCGTTGACCACCTACACGGAAATTCAGAAGCATGCGGTTCTGCAGGCGGAGTTCCCGTTGCTGTGTCGCGCCGCGCAAGAGACCGGCGGAGTGGCCACGCAGAACCGAGGAACGCTGGGAGGGAACATCGTCAATGCTTCTCCCGCGGCAGATTCCCCGCCCGCGCTGCTTGTGTATGACGCCGAACTCGAGCTTGTTTCTGCACGGGGATCGCGCCGGGTCCTCTACGATGGTTTTCACACCGGGTATAAAACAATGAATCTCCGGCCGGACGAATTGCTGCGCTCCATCCGCCTCCCGCGCGCCACCTCCGGCTGGCGCCAGTATTACCGCAAAGTGGGGACGCGCAGGGCCCAAGCGATTTCAAAAGTATGTTTCGCAGCCGCCGCGAGTCTCGACCGCGGCCGGATACGCGACGTCCGCATCGCACTGGGCAGCGTCGCGCCCACCGTTCTTCGCTGCGCGAAAACGGAAGGCACATTGCGAGAGCAACCGCTTACTCCTGCCGTGATTGACGCTGCAAGAGAATCCCTCGCGTCGGAAATCGCGCCCATTGACGACCTCCGCTCGACCGCGGCATACCGGCTGCGCGTGGCTCAGAATCTTCTCGATGAGTTCCTCCAGACTCTACAATGAGTGCCGACCTCGTTATCCGCAGTCAAAAGGTCGTCACGCCCGAAGACCTCGCGCCGGCTTCGATTCACATCCAGGACGGCTGCATCACCGCCATTGCCGGTTTCGACGATTACCCCCCGGATGCGCCGGTGTTTGACGCGGGGAACTCGGTGGTGATGCCTGGTCTCGTGGATACTCACGTCCACATCAACGAGCCGGGCCGAACGGAGTGGGAAGGGTTCGCCTCGGGCACGCGCGCCGCGGCTGCCGGGGGCGTGACCACGCTCGTGGATATGCCTCTGAACTGCATTCCCGCGACGACCACCCCGCAGGCACTGCAAGCAAAACTTGCAGCCGCGCGCGGAAATTGTTGGGTGGATGTTGGCTTCTGGGGCGGAGTCGTTCCTGAAAATGTCGGGCGCCTGCGGCCTCTTTTCGAGGCAGGAGTTCTCGGGTTCAAATGTTTTCTCATCCCATCCGGCGTCGAGGAATTTCACTGCGTTGCCGAATCCCATCTGCGAATCGCATGTCATGAATTGAAGCGTCTTGGCGCAGTCCTTATTGTTCACGCGGAGCTTCCTGGCCCGGTGGATGAAGCTGTGCGAGCGTTGAACAAGGGAGACGCGCCTGATCCGCGGCGCTATTCCACTTTCCTGCGTTCCCGTCCGCGAAAAGCGGAAAATGAAGCAGTGGCGCTCGTCATTCGCCTCTGCCGTGAAACCGGATGCCGCATGCACATCGTTCATCATTCTTCCTCCGACGCGCTCCTCGCGCTCCGCGAAGCGCGCCGGGAGGGTCTGCCGATCACCGTCGAGACTTGCCCGCATTATTTGTGCCTCGCCGCCGAGGACGTTCCCGATGGCGCGACCCAGTTCAAGTGTTGCCCTCCGGTCCGCGAACGCGAGAACAACGAAGCCCTTTGGGCCGCACTTGGCGATGGCCTCATCGAAATGGTCGTTTCCGACCACTCGCCATGTCCTCCGGAAATGAAGATGCGCGAATCAGGAAATTTCCTTCGCGCGTGGGGCGGCATTTCCTCGCTTCAGCTCCGCCTCGCCCTGATGTGGACTGCAGCGCGGCGCCGCAGCTACTCTTTGCGGCAGTTGACCGAGTGGCTTTGCCGCGCCCCGGCCCGGCTCGTCGGTCTTCACAATCGCAAGGGTACGATTCAGAAAGGGTATGATGCTGATCTTGTGGTCTGGGATCCGGAGGCTACCTTCCGCGTGGACGGCGCGATGCTTCATCACCGGCACAAGGTGACGCCATATTCAGGGCAGGTTCTCGACGGTGTTGTCGAAGCGACGTTTCTGCGGGGCAGTAAAATCTACGAGCGCGGCTGGTTTCCGCCCGCGCCCGCGGGGGCGAATGTTTCACGTGAAACATTATGATGGAACTTGTTGATTTGATTGATCTTGCATCCGAACGCCTGGGCGGCGCCGTGGTTTTCGCCAACGATGAGTTCTTCGCCCCAAAGGAAAGCCTCCTCAAGCCCGGCAAGCCGATCTTCCTCGAAGGCAAGTACACCGGCGCCGGAAAGTGGATGGACGGCTGGGAGACGCGGCGGCGCCGGACCCCGGGTTTCGACTGGTGCATAATCCGTCTCGGCCTGGCGGGGGTTCTTCGCGGCGTCGTCGTGGATACCAGCCACTTCAAAGGAAATCATCCCGAGCAGTTTTCGCTCGAAGCGTGCTCGCTTGAAGGGAATCCGCATGTAGCTGTGCTGACAGATTCAACCGTGCCCTGGAAAGAAACTCTGCCGAAGTCGGCACTGCAAGGCGACTCCGAAAATCGCTTTGCGATTCAGTGTCCGGAGCGCGTCACGCACCTGCGTTTCAAAATATTTCCTGACGGCGGTGTTGCGCGTTTCAGAGCCTATGGCGAGGTCGTGCCGGATTGGAGCCGCATCGAGCAGCAGGGAACCGGGGTTGATCTGGCGGCGGTGGAAAATGGCGGACTGGTGGTGGCGTGCAGCGACATGTTTTTTGGCTCGCGCCACAATTTGATTATGCCCGGCCGCGCCCGCAACATGAGTGACGGCTGGGAAACCCGCCGGCGGCGCGGGCCCGGCCACGATTGGGCCGTCATCCGGTTGGGGACCCGCGGGACGATCCGCAAGGTGGAAGTGGACACGTCCCACTTCAAAGGCAATTTCCCGGAAAGTTTTTCGCTGGAAGCTTGCCGGATGGAACCAGGAAGCGCCGCCGACTTCCCCGGTGATTCCTCGGATTGGAAAGAGATCATCGCGCGCACCAAGCTGCGAGCCGACACGCGCCATCATTTTGAGAAAGAGATTCAATCCCACGGTGATGTGACGCACGTTCGCTTTAACATCTTTCCGGATGGCGGCGTGAGCCGCCTGAGAATCATCGGCACGATAGCGCGCAAGTAACAGGGAGAGATTCTTGACCCGCGGGCTTGATCGTCTGAATTCCCTTTCTCGGGAAGAGGCGGAAGCCGGATTTCTGAAATGCTGCGGCTCGGCGAAATGGGCGCAGCGCATGGCGCAGCTTCGCCCGTTTCAAACAGCCGAGCAACTTCACGATTCGGCTGGCCGCGTCTGGTGGGGACTACAGCAGGAGGATTGGGTGGAAGCATTCCGGCAGCACCCCAAGATTGGCGAGAAGAAAGCCGCGGTGGCGCAGACACCGCGGACGAGCCAGTGGGCCCGTGAAGAACAGTCGGGGACTCGCAATGCCCGCCCGGAGTTGCTCGATGCGCTGGCCCAGGCAAACCGGAAATACCAACAACGGTTTGGCTACATTTTTATTGTTTGCGCCACCGGGAAGAGCACTGAGGAGATGCTTGCACTTCTCGAACAACGCCTCCACAATGCCCCTGCCGCCGAGATCCGCATTGCCGCGGAGGAGCAAAGCAAGATCACGCGGCTGCGTTTGGAAAAACTTTTGCGCGGAGAATGACGCAAAGGAACGCCCATGACCTCCATCACGACGCACGTTCTGGACCTTTCGAGCGGAAAACCAGCCAGTAAGGTCCCGGTGACACTGGAAATTCGCGAAGCCAAGCAGGGCTGGAGACTTCTCGGTTCAGGGGAGACGGACGAGGATGGCCGCGCCAATGACCTCCTGGCTGGGAATTTCCGGCTAATTCCGGGAACCTACCGGCTGAGCTTTCAGGTGTCCCGTTATTTTCGCGCACAAAAAGTCGAGAGCTTCTTTCCCGAGGCTTCTATCCTCTTCACGGTCAACGACACCTCGCAGCACTATCACGTGCCGCTGCTTCTCAGCCCGCACGGGTACACAACGTACCGCGGGAGCTGAGCGGTGGCGCTCGGTCCCAGCGTCATGGAATGGGTGAATTTGATTGTTCGCTGGGTCCACGTCTTCGCGGGCATCTTGTGGGTCGGCCAGACCTACTACTTCACGTGGCTCGACGGCCAGTTCTCAAGCGACGCCGACAAAGTGTGGATGGTGCACAGCGGCGGATTCTACGTCGTGGAGAAACAGAAAGTTCCCGAGCTGCTGCCGCGGAAATTGCACTGGTTCAAATGGGAGGCCGCCTTCACCTGGTTGAGCGGGATGATTCTGCTCACGCTCGTGTACTACATGGGCGGCGCGCTGCTCGATAATGATGTATCGCGGATTTCGCTTGGCGTTGGAATCGCGATGGGGCTCGGAGCGATCGTCGTTTCCTGGATCGTCTATGACCTCATGGTGCGGTCGGCGCTTGCCGATTCCGGAGGGCTCTTCGCGGCCGTTTCCTTCCTGTTGATTGTAGGCACGGCCTATGGACTTTCGCGAGTGCTGAGCGCTCGCGCCGCCTACATGCACGTCGGTGCGACGCTGGGAACTCTCATGACGCTGAACGTTTGGATGCGAATACTTCCGGCGCAGCGAAAAATGGTGGCGGCGCTTCAATCCGGGCAGGCGCCAGACCTCACGCTCGGGGCCCGCGCGAAGCTGCGCTCGAAGCACAACACCTTCATGGTAGTG
>DASWCG010000158.1:0-4410 GCA_036390175.1 Candidatus Acidiferrales bacterium
TTGCACGCCTCGCGATGCGCCCCACGCAAATCGACAAGACACCGCGCCGCTAGCTACAATCCATCGCCCAGCCGAAACGTGGACACCGAGCTCTCATTCCTCCCGCTCTTTGGCTCTTGTATCATCTTGCAATGCAGCGACGAGCAGCGGCCGGCACGGTCTGGACTCGCGAATTCATCACGGACTCTGAGAGACAAGAATCTAGCGCTGCTAGCCGCTACGATCGAGATATTCGGTTTGGACCGACCATGGAGCAAGGTTAAGCAAGGACTGGGGTTCCGCGGATGGAAGAACGAAATCTAAACACATGGGAAGAATTCGAGGAGGCGTTGAAGGATATACGCAAGGAGCACGATCGGTCCGATGCCCAACTCAACTCATCTTTATTGTTCCGCGGCCAGGAAAATTCCTGTTGGTTACTTAGGACGACGCTCGACCGAAGGCGAGAGCGGATGCTTTTCAAAGACTACTACGGCATTATCACAAGAATTCGGCCGCAGATTGAAACCCTAACAGGCAACGAGTGGCCGATTCCCGATTACACCCAGGTGAGGAAAGACGTAGAGGATTATGACAAATTTAGTATGGACCTTTGGTGTGGGAACTGCCCCGGATACGCCTATATGACGTATTTGCGGCACCACGGATTCCCATCGCCACTGTTGGACTGGACGCGCTCTCCATACGTTGCTGCGTATTTCGCCTTCAATAAGGCCAGCGGTGATTCCAACAGTAGAGTTTCCATTTACATTCTCGCTGAGATTTCTAACAAGTCTTCAGGGAACCGGATGTCGGTTCTCCACCGCTATGGACCATACGTAAAGACTCACCGGAGGCACGTTCTGCAGCAGAGCGAATATACCCTTTGTACCGTCTTCGACGATGCGTTCCGCTTCGAAAAGTACGACACAGTATTTGATCCGGGGCGGCATCAACAAGGTCTCTGCTGGAAAATTACGCTGCCAACAACGGAGCGAACGAAGGTTCTTAGAGTACTTGATGAGTACAACCTTAACGCATTTTTCCTCTTCGAGTCTGAGGACAGCATGATGGAGATGTTAGCGGTAAGAGCGTTCGATTTTGAAAAAGAGGTGCCTTGACCGCCTGAGGCAGCACACGCCGGCTCCTTGAACTCTGCAACTCTGTCCACGCTGAGTTTCCGCCGAACTCCCACGGGTTCCCCAGGTGCCGGTTTCGCACCTAGGTCTTTCGACTTCCTCCCCCCAGCTTGGGTGCTAATCCGCGCGCTAAACCTCTCCCCTTCAATCTCTTGTTGACCTCTGACCCTTGCCCTCTAATAGTTAGTTCTAGTACTAATCAATGATGTACTTGACTTTGACTTCTTCCATGTTATAATAGATTGTGATCTTTCTGCTCCAGCCCCGCCAAGACCTTCCTATCCTCTCTGCCCGCCCCGTTGCCCCATCAACCGCCACAAATCACGCGTCACGAACTCCCGTCTTTTCAATCGCTTCCGCACTCTTCCAAGTTCCGTATCCTGTAACTCCTTTGTTTGCCACTCTTACGAAAACGGCCGGGGTGTGTACCAACAATTCCCAAAATGGAATATTCCGGCTTACGACCGAAAGGAACTCTCATGAACTCGCAGACTGCTACGCCCATCACCAATTCCAATTCTGTCCCGCTCCATTGTCAGCATCGCACCGCCAGCGGACGCCGTTGCCGCATGGCCGTCTCTGATTCTGACTCCGACCTCTGCTCCAAACACGCTGCCGACCGCCAGAAAGAACTCGATCAGGCCGACCTTGCCTCTGCCCTCATCGGCGACATCCAGGAATTCCGCGACGCGCTCACCATCAACCACTCTCTCGGCGAACTCTATAAGCTCCAGGCCCGCAACAAAATCACGCCTCGCCGCGCCGCCGTCATGGCCTACACCTGCAACCTGCTCCTGCGTACGCTCCCCGCCATCGCCCGCGATAACCTCCTCCAGCCCGAACAACCAGGCCCGATGTTCGACTTCAGCGACTGGCCCGATCCCGGGGACGGCTCTGGCATTAAGGGCCCAGCCGTCGTACGCCGTGCCGCCGCCGCAATTCGCGACCAGGAGAAAACACCGTCATGACTTTTAATCTCGCTTGTAAAGAACGGGGCTCCCGACTCGGTCGGGACAAGTTCCGGCCCTGCCATTACAATGGAACGCGTTGAGGGATGCGTTGAGGAATGACTGATGGCAAGCTTGGGAAAATTGCATGGAGCACAGGCGGAGGTGATCGAGCCGGAGATGGTGCGCGTTCCGGAGGGGTGGTTCGGGATGGGATGCGAAAGCGGGCGCGATGATGAGAAACCGTTGCACCGGGTTTGGGTGGATGCGTTCGATTTGGCGGCGCACCAGGTGACGAACGAAGAGTACGGCTGCTTTCTTGCGGCGACGAATGCCGCTCCGCCGCAGTTCTGGAAGGACGCGAGCTTCAATCATCCGAAGATGCCGGTTGTCGCGGTGTCGTGGCATGAGGCAGTGGCGTATTGCGATTGGCTGAGCCACGCGACGGGCAAACTTTATCGCCTGCCCACCGAAGCGGAGTGGGAACGCGCGACGCGCGGAGGAGCGGAGGGTTTGGCGTATCCATGGGGAGATGCGCCGCCGGAGACGCTTCCCGATTATGGCAAGCGATGGAAGAACGGGCCGGAACCGGTGGGCTTGTATGCGCCGAACACCTATGGGCTCTACAATCTGGGCGATAACGTTCATGAATGGTGCGCGGACTGGTACGACGAGGGCTACTACGCGCGCTCACCCGAACGGAATCCGCCAGGACCGGCGAGCGGCAGCCGGCGTGCCTCGCGCGGCGGTTCGTGGCGGCATCACATCAAGGTGACGCGCACGGCGGCGCGTTCGAGTATTCCGCCGGAGTTCCAATACGCCGACTACGGATTCCGAATCGCGCGGACCACGACGACCTTGCCGACAACCGTTCGGGACTGAAGGTCCATGCTAGGATGAGCGGATGCGCCACGGTTCGTCGGGTCTGCGCCTCGTTGTGCTGGTGCTGACCCTGGCCGCGCGGGGGCAGGCTCAGCAGAAACCGAAGGAACTGCCGGATGCTCCCGTGGCCAAGCCGGACCATCCGCAGCAGAAGCACGAGAATGTCTTTCATAGCACGATCGAAATTCTCGGCCGGCGGTCGGTTTTCTTTCCGGATCTGGCGACCAGCCGCGGCCCGCTGAGCACGAAGCAAAAGTTCGAGCTCTTTGCCGGCGAAAGCATCGCGCCTTCCCGTTTCTTGAGTTCCGCTGTGGGCGCGGGATTCGGGCAGGCGCGGGACTCCCTCACCGGTTATGGCCAGGGAATGGGTGGATACGGCAAACGTTTCGGCGCTTCGATGGCTACGGCGGCGTCCACGAATTTCTTCAGTACGTTTCTGCTTCCGTCCATGCTGAGGGACGACCCGCGCCACTTTGTATTGCTGCATGGAAGCCCCGGACGCCGCGTGGAGTACGCATTGAGCCGGATTGTGGTTACGCGCACAGACAGAGGCACAGAGGCGCCGAATTGGGCGGGTATGGCGGGCCCGCTTCTCGCCGAGAGCTTGGCCAACAGCTATCTTCCCGCGAGCGAACAAACGGCGGGGCGAACTTTCCAGCGGTACGGGTGGCGGATTGGCTTCACCGCCGCTGGCAGTATGCTCAAGGAATACTGGCCGACGATATTCAAGAGCCTGCGCATCGCGAAGATTGCTCCGGGCTTGAATCCTGATGGGGCGAAGACCGCGGAACCCAAACCGATTCGCTGATGCAATCTGAGCCCGGGCCTCGTGGCCAGCAGGTGCGTAACGCTGTCCACGAGCGCCTGGCGATTGAAAGCGGAACCGGCGCGATCTTCCTGCTTGCCAATTTGCTCAAGAACGTTCCATTCTAAGAAGGGACGCGTCCGAGCCCAACAACGGCGGGATGGCGAGGATCGTCCCGCTTGAAGGAGAGCGCTTTCGATGAACAAGACGAACGGACTGCGCAAGAACCACCAGAGAGGCATGACTCTTCTCGAGTTGATCATCGCCTCATCGATTTTGCTGGTACTGGCGACGGCGGCGCTCCCGGCAGTTCGCTTTACGATTGTGAGGTCAAGGGAGGCCGAATTGCACCGGGACCTTCGTGAGATGCGCGACGCCATCGATCATTACAAAGATTATGCGGACCGAAACCTGATCCGCGTGGAAGTGGGAAGCGAAGGCTACCCACCGGACTTGGAAACGCTGGTCAAGGGCGTGCGGCTGGGAGCAGGCAATGACCGCAAGATTCGCTTCTTGCGGCGCATCCCCGTCGATCCGATGACGGGCCGCGCGGAGTGGAACTTGCAGGCCGTGCAGGACGATCCGGATTCGACATCCTGGGGAGGGAAGAACGTTTTCGACGTGCATTCCAAGTCCCAGGGAACGGCACTCGACGGCA
>DASWCG010000159.1:0-2176 GCA_036390175.1 Candidatus Acidiferrales bacterium
TCGTCGAGGAGAATGAAAGATGGTTGCAGCGTGAGCGAGCGGGCGATCTCCAGCCGGCGGCGCTCCCCGCCCGAGAGTGTGTAGGCTTTGCTGGTCCTCACGGTTTCGAGTCCCATCTGAACGAGCAGCTCCTCCAGGCGGTCGCGTTGTTGTTCCGGGGTGAGCGGCAACGTTTCCAGCACGGCGAGCAGATTCTCTTCACTGGTCAGTTGGCGAAAGACCGAGGGTTCCTGAGGAAGGTAGCTGATGCCGCCGCGCGCCCGGAGATACATGGGCAGGTCCGTGATTTCGTCGCCGTTCAAAAGTACGCGGCCGGAGTCGGGGCGGGCGAGACCTACTAAGATATAGAAGGTCGTCGTCTTTCCGGCGCCGTTCGGGCCAAGCAACCCGACGACTTCACCCTGACCGATTTCCAGCTCCACGTCGTCAACTACCTTGCGCCCGCGGTACGATTTGCTTAATTCCACGGCTTGGAGCTTCAGCATACCTCATCACGGGCGACCCTCAAGCGGTCGCGTCATTTCTCGACTCGGTGCTTCGTCAATGTCCGTGAACCATTTTCTGAGTCGACGATGATCGTATCATCCACTAAAAAGAAGGTCAATTGATGCCCCGTCGTGGTCCCTTCCGCGGCGTCGTAAATCGTTGGACTTCCGCCGCTCATCACGAATTTTCCGTCCGCGGCCGTATACTCCCCGCGCTCCGCCGTCGCTTTTCGCTTCCCCTGCTCAACAATGACCCCGCCCGTCCCGACCGCCCGGCTGATCTGCTGCGCCCCGGCCGCCGAATTGGCTCCAGCGGAACCACTCGCCGGATTCGAATTCGGCTTCTCGCTCTTTGTAAAGTACAAGTCCACCGCCGCGGCACGCATCCGTTGTTCAGCCGATTGTGCCACGACACTTTTTTCCAGATGCGCCCGGCTTTCGGCCTCTCGATACGTCAGCGTCCCCGCGGTTACGTGCCACAACTTCGGTTTTTTGGGCGCGGCTGCCGCAGCCAGAGTCTGAGGAGACGATTGCCCTGTGATCTGGGGGAATACGGCTCGAACGTTTCCCGCGGCGTTCAGCACCCTCGTTTCGCGCAGCAACTCGATGGAATCCGCCTCCATTACCGCATCGCCCTGCCAGAGTCGCGCGTGCCCTGTGTACACGGCTCTCCCCGTTTTCGAATTCGCCTGCATGGTGTCCGAGGAAATGTTTGCCGGCACCGCAGCAAATTGTTCCGCGCTCCCTTTTGTTGAAAAATCCGTTGACCGCACGCCTCCCTCGGCGCGAATTTCCCCGGTCGTCTGCACAAAGCTGATTCGCGGTGCCTGGGTCTCGGTGTTCGGGTCGCGCGCCAGCGCCTTCCCAGTCAGCAAGGCTGTCTGCGTTGCCCGGACAAATACGGCGTGGTCCGCTTGTCCGCTCCGGTCGCCTTCCTTCAGCCTCACGTCTCCTTGCAGATCCATCTGTGACCATCCGCCGCTCGCCAGCAGTTGGGCAACTCCGCTTTGTGCCATCGCTGTCTGCAAGGGCTTGCCCGCTACGGCCCTTTCCGTCAGCACATTTCCTGTGGCAACCAACTGTTTCGCCTTGCCTCCGTCCCCGAATTCCATCTCGAGTTTATCGGCACGCAGTTTTGTCCGCGCCGCCGCACCGTTCGAGGGAGTTCCGGGCGTTCCGCTTTGCGGTGCCGCATCCGTCCACTCGATCCTCCCCGCCTCCAGTGTTTCGGCTCTCTTCGGCTTGCCGCCTCCGCCTTTTGTGCCCTCGGCGAATGTCACAAGGAGCGCGTTAGTCTGCAGCATTCGCGCCTCGCCGGTCTGTTCTGCCTGCGTCTTCAGCAGCACGTTGCCCTTCAAATTCAGCTCTTTCGGGTGTCCCACTCTCGGCTGCAGTTCCAGCCAGGCATTCTCTGCACTGAATTCATCATCCTCTTTTCCGCTGCGCCGCAAACCTTGTACGCCTCCCCCTCCTTCGACACGTGTCAGCCATCCTCCGGGTGCGAAGTGTGCCGTCAACGTCTCTGCGCTCAAATCGGCCTGGCCGCCCGTCCCCTGGTATTCCACCTGCGGTTTCTTCCTATCCGCACCCGGTGTGGCCACAAGTTTTTCGGCGCGAAACGAGCTGTCCAGCGTGAGTGTCAGTTCTCCAGCCAGCAAACGTGCTGTGCGCGTTTCCGCTTCCACTGGGCC
>DASWCG010000160.1:0-5005 GCA_036390175.1 Candidatus Acidiferrales bacterium
AGCCGCACCGCCAGCCCCGGCCCGGGAAACGGGTGTTTCTCGAGCATCTCTTTGGGCAGGCCCAGGCCGGCGGCGATCCTTCGCACTTCATCTTTGAACAGGTCGCGCAGCGGCTCGATCAATGTAAACGGCATATTCTCCGGCAGGCCGCCCACATTGTGATGCGATTTGATCGTCGCCGATGGGCCCTTCACGGAAACCGATTCGATCACATCCGGATATAACGTTCCCTGCACCAGGAACCGCGTTCCTCCGTGCCCCTCTTTCCGCCGAAGCTCTTCGGCTTTCTCCGCGAACACGGCGATGAACTCTTCGCCGATGATCTTGCGTTTTTGCTCCGGGTCGGTCTCTCCTGTTAGACGCGCCAAAAAAAGTTGCGCTGCGTCCACGCCAATCACATGCAGCCCCAGCCGGCCCCGCAACATCTCAAGCGTATCGGTGAATTCGTTCTTGCGCAGCAGCCCGGTATCCACAAACACGTTGGTCAGGCGCTCGTCAATCGCCCGGTGTACCAGCAGCGCCGCCACCGTGGAATCCACGCCGCCGCTCAGAGCGCAGATCGCGCGCCCATCGCCCACTCGGTCCCGGATGGCCTGCACCGCATCCTGGACAAACGCGGCGCCGCTCCAGTTGGGCTGCGCGTGACACACGTTGAATACAAAGTTGCGCAGGATATCCGTGCCGCGGTCGGTGTGGCGCACTTCCGGGTGGAACTCCACCGCATAAATCTTTCGCACTGGGTCCTCCGCGGCGGCGATGGCATTTTCCGTAAGGCCGGTCACGCAGAATCCCTCCGGCAAAGCGCGCACATGGTCGCCATGACTGTTCCAGATTTGAAGAGTCTTGGGCAAACCGGCGAACAGCGCCGACTCCTTTTGCAATTTGCCGTTCTGCCGCTCCAGAAGCGCGCGGCCGTACTCCCGCCGCGGGGCGCGTTCGACCTGCCCCCCGAAGGTGTGTGCAATCCACTGCATGCCGTAACAAATCCCCAGCACGGGCACGCCAAGTTGCAGCACGCCAGGGTCGCAAACGGGCGCGGCCGCGTCATAAACGGAGCTCGGCCCGCCCGAAAGCACTACGCCGGACGGCTCATACCTGCGAATTTCGTCCAACGCAGCCGTGCAGGGCAGGATGGTAGAGAAGACTTGCTGCTCGCGGATTCGCCGCGCAATCAACTGCGTGTATTGCCCGCCAAAATCGAGGACCACCACGCCGCCTCGTTCGTCCATGCGCCTCCCCTGCGCGCCGCAGCCCTTACGCCGCGACGATGTTCACGAGCTTGTTGGGCACAACGATTTTCTTGACCACGCGCTTCCCGTCCAGATGGGCGGCCACATTCGGCTCTGCCAGCGCGCGCGCCGAGACCTCCTCGTCGGCGAGTCCTCCTTCCACAAGGATCTTGGCGCGCACCTTCCCATTCACCTGCACAACGATTTCAAACTGCACGTCCGCGGCCAGCTCCGGGGAAAACTCCGGCCACGACGCGCGGATCAGCCCCCCCGAATGGCCCAGCATCTCCCAAAGCTCTTCGGCCAGGTGCGGAGTCATCGGCGCCAGCATCAGGGTCAGCAGCTCCAAAACTTCTTTCACGACTTCGGGGCGTGCGTTCTTCCCGAGCGGCTCCTGCGCTTGCAGTTCGTTCACCAGTTCCATGACGAGCGCCACCGCGGAGTTAAAGTGCCAGCGCGTCTCGAAATCGTTTGTCACCCGTCGCAGCGTCTGGTGCGCCTTGCGCAGGAGTGCCTTCTCCTTTTCGCTGGCCGTGGCTGTTGAAAACTTGGACTTCGGCGCCGCTGCGGCCACACCCGCATGTTTCGAAACGAGTTTGTAGACATTGTCGAGGAACCGCGAGCAGCCCTTAATTCCCCCGTAGCTCCACTCGTAATCTTTTTCCGGCGGCGCGGCAAACAGCGTGTACAGGCGTCCCGTGTCGCAGCCGTGTTGGCTGGCCATTTCCTCCGCGCCCACCACGTTTCCCTTCGACTTGGACATGGCCACGCCGCCCTTCAACACCATCCCTTGCGTAAAAAGCCGCGCGAATGGTTCCGCGCCTTGGACAAGTCCCATGTCCCGCAGCACCTTGAAGAAAAACCGCGAGTACAGCAGGTGCAATATTGCGTGGACGATCCCGCCGATATATTGGTCCACAGGAAACCAGTATTTCACCAGCGCTGGATCAAAAGGGGCGCGGTCGTTCTTGGTGTCCACATACCGGATAAAGTACCAAGACGAATCCACGAACGTGTCCATGGTATCGGTCTCACGCCGCGCTGCTCCGCCGCACTTCGCACACCTCGCATTGACGAACTCCGGCACGCTGGCCAGTGGCGATTGGCCTTCTCCTGTCAGTTTAGGATTCGGCGGGAGCAGGACGGGCAGTTCCTCGTCGGGCACAGGCACCAGACCGCACTTCTCGCAGTACAGCACTGGAATCGGCGTCCCCCAATACCGCTGCCGCGAAATCCCCCAATCTCGCAGCCGGAAAACTGTCTTGCTCTTACCAAAACCATTCTGTTCGGCAAATGCGGTCATCCTGGCAATGGCCTCCCCCGGGGAGAGGTCGTTGTATGGCCCGGAATCGACGAGCCTGCCATGCTGGTGCTCGTCAAAGGCTGCCGTCATTCTTGTAGGATTCAGCGGTTCGCCCTCGAGCGGCTGGACGACAACACGGATCGGCAGGTCGTACTTACGACAGAATTCAAAGTCACGCTGGTCGTGCGCGGGAACGCACATCACCGCCCCTGCGCCGTATTCAGCCACAACGAAATTCGCAACCCAGATGGGAATCCTTTCCGCCGAGAACGGGTTAACTGCGTCTCTTCCTATATAGAAACCTACCTTCTCCATGGTTGCGAGATCTGCGGTCTTCATTGACTGCTGTTTGACCTTATCCCTTAAAGTGTTCCACTCTTGCTGCCGCGCAGCTTGATTTCCGACGCTCGCAAGCAGTTGAGGCATCAAAGGATGGTTTGGTGCGAGAATAATGGCAGAAGCGCCGAAAATAGTGTCAATGCGCGTAGTGAAGACCTCGATGGACGCCCCTAAGTAATTGACGACACCGAAGTTGACAAACGCGCCTTGCGACTTCCCGAGCCAATTCCGTTGCATCGTAATGACGCGCTCTGGCCATTCGCCTTCGAGGAGTTTCAAATCGTCGAGCAGTTGATCAGCGTAGGCAGTTGTCTTGAGGAACCACTGCTCGATTTCTCTCGCCTCGACCTGCGTGTCTTCGTGCCGCCAGCAGCAGCCATTCACCACCTGCTCGTTGGCCAGCACCGTGGCGCACTTCGGACACCAGTTCACCCGGCTCTTTTTCCGGTAGGCCAGACCGCGCTCCAGCATCCGCAGGAAGAACCACTGGTTCCACTTGTAGAATTCCGGCTCGCACGTGGAGATTTCTCGGCGCCAATCATAGCTGAAGCCAAACCTTTGCAGCGCTCGCTTGAACTCCGCGATATTCCGGTTGGTCCACTCGCGCGGATGAATCCCATGCTCGATGGCGGCGTTTTCCGCTGGCAGGCCGAAAGCGTCCCATCCCATCGGATGGAGCACGTTGTATCCGCGCAAGCGTTTCACGCGGGCCACCACATCGCCAATCGCGTAATTGCGCATGTGGCCCATGTGCAGCGTCCCCGAGGGATACGGCAGCATTTCCAGTACGTAATACTTCGGACGCGGCGGCTCTGCGTCGGCCCACGAGGCGTGCTGCTCCTCCCAGACCTTTTGCCACTTCGCTTCAATCGCCTGTGGATCGTATTCCGCCACCGCTCGTTATCTCCTCGGCTTCGCCTGCGATTTCAAGTTCGTCCTCTTTCTGTTCGTCTTCCTCTGCGACCTCTGTGTTCTCTGTGTTGAATTCTTCGCTCTTTTCTTCAGCTTTCTCCCTTCCCTTTCCGCTTTCCTCGCGCGTGCACTGCGCAGCATCGAAAACCCATTTTTCGCATCCGGGGCCTGGTCGGCGCTCACGCCCGCCAATTGCCACAGCGTGCGAACGTTTCTTCGGTCATCCCCCGGCGCATCAATCGGCGTTTCCAGGATGAACGCCCGCCCGGGGAGCCCGTGCGGCCCATCCGCCGCGAGCCGCGGGTGAGTCAGAATCCGGCGGAACGCCTCGATGCCGATCTTCCCCTTGCCGATGTGCTCGTGCCGGTCCACGCGCGATCCCAGCGGCGTCTTCGAATCGTTCATGTGCACCACGTATACTTGAGCCAGCCCGGTGGTCTGCTCGATTTGCTCGAGCGTGCTTGCGAGGCCTTTTTCCGCCCGGATGTCGTAGCCCGCGGCAAACAAATGCGCCGTATCAATACAAACGCCCATCGGCAAATCCGGGAGGGCCGCGAGGATTGCCGCTACCTCTTCCAGCCGCCACCCTACTGCCGTCCCCATTCCCGCGGTGTTCTCGATCAGAATCTTCACGCCGTTGAACTTGACGCCGCGCGCGGCCTGGCGGATTCCCTGTGTGATGCTTTCGATGGCCTGCTCCACGCCCGCTTCCCCGCGCGACCCGGGATGGGTCACCAGAAAATCGGCGCCCAGCGCGACCGCGCGCACCAACTCGTCGTGAAACGTCTGGATCGAGCGCACCCGCAGCACCGGCTGCGTGGTGGCCAAGTTGATCAGGTAATTGTCGTGGACGACCAGCGGGCCGAGGCCCAGTTCCGCGCGCCGCTTCTGAAAACGCTTCGCGTCAACCTCGGTGATGCGCGACGCCCCCGGACGGCCCCACATCCGCGGGCTGGCGGAGAAAATCTGAAGAGCGTTGCAGCCGAGCTTGCGCGCGGTGTCCAGCGACTCGGTGATGTCCGCCGCAATCGACGTGTGGATGCCGATGCGCAGCCCGCCGTCCATCCAGGCTGGCGGCTGGGGAATGGGCTCAGGTTCCGGGCGGTATTCGTCTTCGTCGTCGTAGAGGGTTTCTGCGGTGCGCTGCGGATCGGGCATGCGTCAGGTGGCCGTCATGGCCGCACGGGAACACACCATTCTATCCGAGCGGCGCACATTCTCC
>DASWCG010000161.1:0-20249 GCA_036390175.1 Candidatus Acidiferrales bacterium
TCGATGTCGCCGATCTGCCACGCGCCGAGCATCTCCGAGATGGTCATGTCAATGGCGCGGTCGTCCGGGAGCGGGGGAAGTATGCCCGACGAATTCTTCTGGTCATCCTGACCCTTTTTCTTTTTTTGCTTTTGCGCGGGCGTCACGCCGGCGAAGAACAGAACGGCAACCATCGAAAAAAGCAGCGCCCGGACCAATGAATTTCGCAGAGCATTTCCCGGCCGAATGGAGAAAGCGGGATGCTTCATCAGGTTCCCCCAGGCGGCGCGCCTGCGGCACTCATCGCTGCGCCCCCAGCGCAGGATAACACGAATCCTGCAGCAGCTCGGAGGGAACGCCAACGGCTGTGGATTGCCTAGATGGAACAGGCGATGCGAAAGCCGTAATCGGCGTACTTGAATTCCGGAGGAATACTGGACCGCGCCGCGATTCGCGTGACCTTGATGTGGTGGCGCCACGACCCGCCACGCGAAGCGCGCCGGCTGCCTTGTGCAGCCCCCGGCGGATTCCGCTCCGGCGAATGCGTGTAGTAACCCGCATCGTACCAATCGGCGCACCACTCGTGCACGTTGTCTCCCAAGTTGTAGAGGCCGAAGGCGCTGGGCGTGTACAGAGCGACGCGCTCCGGCCCGTATTTCCAACGCTGGCCGTAATCGGGAACCTGCTCGGGGGGCGCGTCGCCCCAGGGATACAGCGCGCCTTCCGAGCCGCCCCGCGCGGCATGCTCCCATTCGGCCTCGGTGGGGAGACGATAATTCCTTCGCGCTAGGCGGCTGAGCCATTCGCAGTAAGCCACCGCGTCGAACCAGGACACCGCGACTACGGGCTGTTGCGGATGACAGAAGAGCGCATCGCGCCAATGCAGCGGCTCCGGACGGCGCGTTGCGGCAAGAAACAACTCGTACTCGGCATTGGTGGTCTGGCAGGCGGCCAATTCGAACGCATCCACCCAAACTCTGTGGACGGGTCTTTCATCATCGCGTCCGTCGGCGCACCCCATCCGGAACCAGCCCTCCGGGATGCGCACCATCGCCGGCTCGATAAAAGCGGCCGGAGTTGTGCGACCTGCTGCCATGATTATTGAACTTAGGGTTTTGCGCGGGACTGACTCAGCAGATTCACGAACAGCCGATAGGCCCCGGGGACGCCTTCGGGCAACTGGCGGAAGAAGGCAATGCCGGTGTAGATGTAAACGCCCTTGCCGAAGCGCACGTACACCAGCCCGCCATTCAATTCCTTTTCACCCGGATCGCGCATGCCGAGCACAGCCTGATATCGCGGGTCAAACTCGCTCCAGAAATACAGCCCGCGCTCCTGCACCCAGCCCTTGAAATCTTCCTCGGTAATCTTGTTCGGAAAATTCAGCAGCGGGTGGTCCGGCAGGAGGAAGCGCACCGGGGAATTCTCATCGGTGATGCGCGGTGTGGGAGAGCCGATCTTCGCCGGATAGGGCGCGACGTTGCGGTTGTTCCAGGCGAAATCGCGGTTGTACTGAACAACCAGAGTGCCGCCCGCGGCTGCATAATCCAGCAGCCGCTGGTTCGCGCGCACCAGGTCCGGCCGCAATTCATACGCGCGGACGCCGGCCACAATGGCGTCGAATTTCGAGAGATCGCCGAACGCCAGCGCCGCAGCATCCAGCAGCTCGACGTTGATTCCCAGCCGCCCGAGCGCTTCGGGAATGGGCTCGTTTTCCGCCGTGATGTAGCCGACGCGGAGATTCTCCGGCACGATTACGTCAAACGCCTCCACCTTGCATTCGGCAGGCTCGCTCCAGAGTTCGGTCGGCAGCGAGGGCAGCGGCTCGAGCGACGTGGCGAATTTTTCGCCGCCGCGCTTCGCGTAGGCGCCAATCGTGTAGCTCCCTGGCTTGAGCTTCGGTGGGAGCGTCACCGTGAAACGAAGAAGCTGGTCGTCCGACCCCGCGAAATCGAGCTCCATCGGCGGCGTGCTCTGCCAATCTCCCGGGGCGTCCAGCGCGACCGTCACTCTTGCAGGCTTCGTCGCATAGGAATGCACGCGCAGGTGGATTTCGAGCTGCTTCGGCGGCTTCTGCTCGGCAACGACAAATTGCTTCGGCTCAACGGCAATGGTATACGCCGGAACCAGTCGCACGGGAAGAGTATCGGCCCGCGTGGTCGTCAGCTTTGTACTCAGCACCGGGGTCCACACATCGAAGCTGTAGTCGTCTGCCATGACGTGGAGCTTCACATCCAACAAGGGCTTCGGAAACGGCAGAAGGCTGTCTGCTGCGCTGTTGGTCTGTCTTGCATCTCGCGGTACGGATACCTCGAAACGCACGCCTCGGGTTTCCTCAGATGCCTGTTGAGAGACCGTCCAGCCTTGCGGCGCAACGAGCTCCAGTTTTCCCAATTGCAGAGGAATGCCTGCGCGGGCGCGGGCTTCCGCACGCACCGTGAATGTTTCTCCCGGAACCACTTCGCTGCGATCTGCCTGTGTCTCGACGCGCAATGCCGCCGCCGACGCGAGCGCCTGATTAATTTTCTCTCTCACGCCGGAGAGGTCGGTCAACTCCGAGGGTGCAACGGACCGCCGCGGATGCCCGGATAGCAAGGGTTCGATTTCCCGCCCGGCCCCCGCCAGGGCTTTCACTGCCCGCGCCCAATCCAGCCGCAAAGCAGCCTCGCGCGCTTCCACCAAGTCATGATCCGCCCGCTCCCCTTCTCCCTTTCCTTCGCTCTCCAAAGCGGTTGTAATCGGCTTGGCGAGCAGCGCTCCATCGAATGGCTGCCCATTTGCCGCCTTGATCCGCACTTGCTGCCTCAGAAAGGGCGAATTTAGGAATCCGGTAATGCCCTGGGAACGGTGGTTTGCAAACGCCGCCAGCCCCATCTCCCGATAACTCATTCCCCATAGCGGAGAAACATCATCCACCGGGACAGCCCAGGTCAGTTCGCTGCCGCTCGAGGGATTGGCGCCGCTGCGGTCAGGCTCGAGCAGAAGTGTCACGCGCCACCGGGAGAGAAGTTCATTCGCAAGCTCCGGAAACTGGTTCGCGTCAGCGGCCGCTTCGACCGCCCTGGACGTCAGGATTGCCGATGCTTGATGATTGCCGTGGCCCCCGCGAACTCCTCCCCAACCATTGATAACCACCTGGGGGCGCAGCGTGCGAATCTCGCGCACCATGTCTTTCAGCACCTGGTCGCCCCAGATGCGCAGCGTTTCTTCGGCCGTCTTCGAAAATCCGAAATCCGGCGCGCTCGTGAACCGCAGATGGACTCCGTAACCGCGCGTCGCGGCAAGCAGCTCCGAGGTGCGGATGAGTCCGAATTGTGGTGCTTGCTCCGGCCCGAGCGCGTTTTGCCCACCTTCACCACGCGTCAGAGTAAGAAGTGTGACATCGGCATGGAGCCCTCTCGCAAGATACGTCAGCAGGCTGGCCGATTCGTCATCCGGGTGCGCGGTGACGTAGAGAATCCGCGTGGTCACGCGCGCGCTGTCAATCGCTTCAACCGTTTCGGCCAGGCCCGGCCCGGTTCCCGGCGCAGGGGGAAACTGCGCCGCCGCCGGCGGCGCGAGAAAACTTACGATTGCATAGGTGAGGAGGAACGACGGCAACCTAAGGGACTGTCCCATCATTTCGCCCCTGCGAAAGACCCGTGAAATGGCCACTCGCTCTGAAGACGCGCACGAATCAGGAACACACCAGCTCCGAGAATAATCACCAGCAACCCCCACCAGACCGCTTGACCGGTCCGGGAAAAAAGCCACGCCCAGCCTGCAATCGCCAGCAAAGCAGGAAGCGGGTACAACCACATCTTAAACGGCCAGCGCTCGCTCGGCCAGCGCCGCCGCAGCAGCAGCAAGCCCACCGCCTGGCCGATAAATTGCACGATCAGCCGCATCGCCAGAATTGCGGCGATCACCGTGCCGAGCTTGAACAGCAAACTGAAGACGAATGCGAGTGTTCCCAGAAAAATGAGCGAGAGGTGCGGAAAATGCTTCTTAGGATGGAGTTTCGCGAACGGAGCGAAGAAATTTCCGTCCAATGCCGCCGAATACACCACGCGGGAATATCCCAGCAGCGCGGAAAAGACCGATGCGAAGGCGATCCAGAGAATCATCACCGTGGCCACATCCGCGGCGCCTGAACCGTAGATGCGCTCGACAAACGCGCTCACGATGAACGGCGAATCCTGCGCCTGTTGCCACGGCAGCACGCCGAGAATGCTCGTCTGCATCAGCAGATACAGCACGGCGATGCCGCCGATGGAGATGAAAATCCCGCGCGGAATGTTGCGCTCCGGCGAGCGAATCTCTCCGCCGATCTGGCAGATGTTGTAGTAACCCCAGTAGCTATAAATCGTGCTGACCATCGCCGAACCCAGCCCGGCGAAAAACACCGGCGAGAGATGCCACGCTCCTGGAGGGTAAGTGAAGGCCAGCTTTGGATCAAAGTGCGTGGCGCCGCCCCAGATGAGCCAGAGGAACGTGCCGATGACTCCCACGCAAAGCAGCAGGGAGATTTTCCCGATCGCGGTGATCTGCCGGTAGAGAAGCACCACCAGCAGCACCACGAGCGCGCCGGAAACCCCCTTTTGACCGAAGCGCCCGAGCGGCACCAGGTAGGTGACGTATTGCGAAAAGCCGATGGCTCCCGATGCAATCACCAGCGGGGCCTGAATCAGCGTCTGCCAAATCAGCAGAAACGACATCAGCCGCCCCCAGCGCCCCGGCCCGTAGGATTCGCGCAAAAAGACGTAACTGCCGCCAGCCTGCGGCATTGCCGCGCCCAGCTCCGACCAGACAAAGCCATCAAGCAAGGCCAGCACTGCTCCCGCGGCCCACGCCAGCAGGCTCTGCGGCCCGCCCATGGCCTTGATCACCAGCGGCACGACAATGAACGGCCCGATGCCCACCATGTCAATCATGTTCAAGGCCACGGCCTCTTTCAGGCCGAGGCCGCGTTCGAGCGTCACGGGTTGGGAATTCCCTGCCATGTGCCGAGCCAGGCGAAGCGCTGAGGATAACAGATGCGCCGCAAGCCCCAAAACGCCGCGGGGTGCGCTAACATGGAGGCGCCGTCAAACGACGGTGCCCATGGTCAAGCTGGGAGTCATCGTCACCGCCGCCACCATCACCGTTTTGACGGCGGAATTGCTGTCGCGGCGAACGCGCCCTTTCCCGGCGTACGGATGGATGGGCCTTGCGGCGCTCCTGTGTGCGGAATGGCTGATGTTCCGCGGCGTCGAGCCGGTGGCCACGTACTTCACGCCGATTGCCTGGACCGCCTACATCCTCATCGCCGACGCCGCGCTCTTCGCCATGCGCGGCCGCTCGTTCCTGCGGGGCGCCCCGCGCGAACTCGGCCGCATGGCGCTGCTTTCGATTCCCCTGTGGCTCATTTTTGAAGCCTACAATCTTCGCCTGGTCAACTGGACGTATGTTGGATTGCCGGCGAACCCTGTGGCGCGCTGGCTCGGATACGCGTGGTCTTTCGCCACGATTACGCCCGGAATTCTTCTCACTGCGGAGCTGGTGGAGTCTTTCGGCCGGTTCTCGCGCCCGCGCCGGCCGGTGCAGTTTTCTCCGGCAGCCGAACGCGGAATGATCGTTTCCGGCGCAGCGCTGCTCGTGATTCCGCTGGCGTTGCCCCGCTCCATCGGGTCTTATTTGTTTGGCTTCGTATGGGTGGGATTCATCCTGCTCCTGGACCCGCTCCTGAAAAGACGCGGCGCGCCGTCGCTGCTGGGCGACCTGGCGCACGGGCGCGTGGAACGCTTTGGCTCGCTTCTGGTCTCCGGATGGGTGTGCGGCTGGCTCTGGGAATTCTGGAATTTCTGGTCCGCCGCGAAATGGCATTACATTTTTCCAATCCTTCAGCAATGGAAAATCTTTGAAATGCCGGCGCCCGGCTATCTCGGCTTCCTGCCGTTTGCGGTCGAATGCTTTTTGCTCTACGTATTTGGCGCCGCATCGCTGGGCTGGTTGCCCGGCGCCGCGCGCAAACCCCGCGCCGGTGTGGCCGCCGCCGCGGATGACTCCCGCGCATGAACCGCCCTTTGTCGTGGGTGCGTCCCGGTGTTGTCTCGTGTCTCCTCGCTCTGACTTTCACTGCTACAGCCGCGCGCGCGCAGATCCTGAATCCGCCGCGCGAGGCCACCGAGGGCCTGCAGCTTCTCTATGGCGGAGATCCCGGCGCGGCCATCGAACGCTTCCGCAGCTTGCAGAATCGGCAGCCGGACCATCCTCTCGGGTATTTGCTCGAAGACGACGCGCGCTGGTGGCAAATTCTTTGCGAAAGCGCCGAGTATAAGTGGGGCATGGTAGACGCTTGGCATCGCGAAAAACTCCGGAAAGATGCGCCCTTTTTCGATCTGGCGGACAAGGTTATCGCCCTATCCGAGGCGCGATTGAAGGAAGAGGAAACCGCCGAGATGCACTTTTACGCGGGGATGGGCTATGCATTCCGAGCGCGGCTGTTGGCCCTGCGCGACGAACGCCGCACCACGGCCCGCGCCGGAGTGAAAGCCCGCGAGCATTTCCTTCGCTCCATAGCTCTTGACCCTAACCTCGCGGACTCCTATGCCGGCCTTGGCCTCTACAATTATTACGTGGATACGCTTTCCGCCATGGCCAGGGTCCTGCGATTTTTCATGGGGATTCCCGGCGGCGATAAGCGCGTGGGGATGAGGCAGCTCGAACGCGCCATGAAAGAAGGCGAGCTGACTCGCGTGGAAGCCCGTTTCTATCTGGCGAAAAACCTGCGCAACTATGACCGCGATTACGAACGAGCCGCGCAGGTTTCCGAGCCGCTGGTCGCGGAGTACCCGCAGAATCCCATCTTCCACCTGCTTCTCGGGGACATCAATGCCAAGCTCAGACGCAAGGAGAAAGCCGCGGCCCACTACGGCCAAGCCGCCGAAATCGCGCTCCGCGACCCGGATTGCCAGAGGCGCATCGGCCAGCTCGCCGCCGCTGCCCTCGCTGCACTCGGCATACACTCGCCCGCAAGCACCGCTCCTTAAGCGCGCTTGCGGCTCGCTTGCGCTTTCGAAGCAAACGTTCCGGACCCTCCGTGCATCCAACTCCGCGCGCCAGGCGATGAGACGAATTACACGGATAAGGGCGCGGCCCTTTGCGGCTCCCGAAGGCCATGTAACACAGATTTGCTGCTTTGGGTTAAGATAGGGGCGGACCGGAGCGCTTTCTTCCCGACTTCCTCGCTGGCGGTGCGAATACCTGAAGGGGGCTGAATGGCTCTGCCATGGTCGCTCCGGGCCTGTTCGCCGAGTCCTCAGGGCAAGAAGGAGTATGGCTGGATGATGCGTCGCGGCTGGATTGTGGCTGTCACGGCGTTCCTGTTTGTCGCGGGCTGCAATGATTACAACTATACGATTCAGACCCCCACCGGATCCACGCTCACGTTTCTCGCCCCTCAAGACATCTCTGCGGGCGGGCCGGCTTTCACGCTTACGGTCAACGCCGCGTTCAACAGTTTGGCATTCGATAAGACCACCATGGTGATGTGGAACGGGAGCGCTCGCACGACGACTCTGGTAAGCGCCACTCAGGTGACGGCAGCTATCAGCGCCTCGGACATTGCCAATCCCGCAACCGTCCAGATCCAAACGGTCACCAAGCAATCCGGCCAGGGCAACAACGGCCTTTCCAACACCCTGCCGTTCTTCATCAATCCCTCATCGTTCCCTGTGCCAACGGTCACGTCTCTGAGCCCCCCCAGCCAGGTGGCAGGCGGCGCGGATTTTCAGTTGACCGTGAACGGCACGAACTTCGTGCAGAGTGCCGGTAATCCGGTCGGCTCGGTGGTGGTTTGGAACAAAAACAACCTCGTCACGACATTCGTCAGCGCAACACAGCTGACGGCTACAGTCCCCTCCGCTTTCATCGCGTCTCCCGGCACCGCAACGATTACCGTCGTCAACCCATCGCCCGGCGGCGGACCGAGCCCGAGCGGAGTCACGTTTACGATCACTAGCACGCCCGCCGCCAGCACCGGCGGAGATTTCGCGGCCGCGTCCATCAGCGCCAATGGACGCTACGTCGCCTTTGTCTCCAAAGGGGATTCCGGGCGGCAGGATGTTTTTGTCCGCGACACCTGCCAGGAGGCCCCTGCGGCGTGCGTCCCGGCGACCACGCGCGTCTCCCTTGCGCCCGGCGACGCCGACCCGGATGATTCCAGCGGCGCTCCTTCCATCAGCGCCGACGGGCGGCTCATCGCATTTCAATCCGCCGCGACAAACCTGATTGCCGGGGGCACACGCGGCACGCAGGTTTTCCTGCGCGACACCTGCCTCGGCGCTTCCGGAGATTGCCAGCCGTCAACGTCGCTTGTATCCGTGGATTCCGACGGCGCTCTGGGAGGCAACGACAACCGATCTCCGTCGATCAGCGCGTCTGGGCGCTTTGTGGCGTTTGTTTCCGTCACGCTGGAACGCACACCGCAAAAAACTCCGGGGAGCAAGAGTTCGTCCTTTGAACAAGTCTTCGTCCGCGATACCTGCCTGGGCGCTGCCGCATGCACGCCGCGCACCGTGCGCATCTCTCTCCACAATGGAAACGACGCGGGAACCGGCGGCGTGCTTCCGGCCATCAGCGGCGACGGCCGGCGCGTGACCATTCCTTCGCCCGCAGCCAACGTGTTTACGCCGTCGGTGACGATTGACGACCGCCTCTTCCTCGCGCTCACAAAACCGCACGAATAGGGTCTGTTGGGAAACGCTCGGCCAGTGCATCCGCGCCG
The DNA here is from genome assembly GCA_036390175.1 of Candidatus Acidiferrales bacterium. Taxonomy (GTDB): domain Bacteria; phylum Acidobacteriota; class Terriglobia; order Acidiferrales; family UBA7541; genus DASQHY01. Next base: position 8,726 of record DASWCG010000161.1, read on the forward strand.
GAAGCCACCTCCGGGCGGTGGACGCCGTTCGACCGTTCTTTTTTCAGGCAAAACGCACTTTTACGTCGGGGCGCTTTTCCAGGTGCACCGAGTCAATGAACCGCACGTGCCGCGAATCGAGCGTCAGGATCAGCGAATGGGTGCGGATTCCTTCGCCGAAGAATCGCACGCCGCGCAGCAGGTTGCCCTCGGTCACGCCGGTGCAGGCGAAGATGATGTTCTTTCCCGGGGCAAGGTCTTCGGTATCGTAGACGCGCTTGGGGTCCTTAATGCCCATCTGCGCCAGCCGCTGCTCGTGCTCCGGTTTCGAGACGACCAGCCGCGCCAGGATCTGCCCGTTCAGGCAGCGCAGCGCCGCAGCCGTCAGCACGCCTTCGGGCGCGCCGCCTGTGCCCATCACGGCATGAACGCCTGTGCCGATGACCGCCGCAGAAATTCCCGCAGAAAGGTCACCATCGCCAATCAGGCGGATGCGCGCGCCGATGGCGCGAATATCGGCGATGATTTTCTCGTGGCGCGGCCGGTCGAGAACGATCACCACCAGATCCTCGACGTCGCGATCGAGGCGCCGCGCAACCGCGCGGAGATTGTCGGCGACGGGCGCGTCGAGATCCACCGCGCCTTTGCAGGAGGGGCCGACAATAATCTTCTCCATGTAAAGATCGGGCGCGTGGAGCAGGCCGCCGCGTTCGCTGGCCGCCAGCACGGCAATGGCGTTGGGCGCGCCGGTTGCACACAGGTTGGTTCCCTCGAGCGGATCAACGGCAATGTCCACGGCAGGAAAACCCGAGTTGGGCTTGCCGCGGGCTGCGCCGACTTTTTCCCCGATGAACAGCATGGGCGCTTCGTCGCGTTCGCCTTCTCCGATGACGATGGTGCCGTCCATCGGCACCGTGTCCATCACGCGGCGCATCGCTTCCACGGCGACGTCGTCGGCGTGATGACGATCGCCCTGTCCCATGGTGCGCGCGGCGGCGATGGCCGCCTCCTCGACAACGCGGAGAAACTCCAAGCCCAATTTGACTTCCATATTCGCTCCTGGGGAATCGGGCGCCTATGATAATGCAGATTGGGCGTTTCTCATATCGGGGTGACGCTTCGAGCAGACTGCGGAAGGAAACCTCATTCCCAAGGAACGGCGGGATCCCTGATCGTCGTCAACGGCTCGGGGACGCTGCAATGCAGGGCAAATGTTGCCCTGCCCTGCCTGTTTTGTGAAGGAACGGAGCGGGGTCTTTATACCTGTCCGTGTTATCTGTCGCGGTCCCTATCCCTGTCGCAGCGGAGCTGTCCGTCAACGTTCACGATGCCGCCAGCGCAACTGTCCCAGTCGTTGAGTTGCGACCAAGCCCACCGGCCGTCGCGCGTCTGGCACCTGGCTCGAAGAACATCGCCGTGCAAATGGATGTCGCGGCAGGTTTCTGTATAAGAGCCGCGCGGCGCCAACCAGCCCTCTCTTCTCATGCAATGCAGTTCCCCGTCATCGTTCACGATCTCTGCAGTACAGCGGCCGAAATCTTCGAGGACAGCCTCTACCAATCGCCCGTCCGACGTTTCGCACCTGGCAATGAGCACGTCTCCGCGAACGTGGATGTCCCGGCAGGTTTCTGTATAAGAGCCGCGCGGCGGCGAGTCTCTGTCTCGATCGAGGTCTCGATCTCTGTCGCGATCGGTGCCGCACCGGAGCTGCCCGTCAACGTTGGTGATAGGGCTGGTGCACCGGCTGAAATACCCGAGGGAAGTGTCAACCCACCGGCCATGCACATTCTTGCATCTGGCATAAAGGGTGTTCAGGCGCATACGGATGTTCTTGCAGGTCTCAGCGTAGTCACCGGACGGCGGCGAGCCTCCCTGCTGGCAATGAAGGTGCGCATCAACATTGGTGATATCTCCGGAGCACCGCTCGAAGGCATGCAGGGAAGTGTGGTGCCAACGACCCGCGTTGGATTGGCATGTGGCGTCGAGGGTATCGCCGTTCAATGCGATATCCTTGCAGCTATCGTGGTACGAACCGGGAGGAATCCCTCCCTGAGCAGCGCTGGCCGTGACCGGCTGCCAAGCAATCATCAGCAGCGCGACGACTCCGAGCGCAAGTAGATAACGCATGTCGTTTCTCCTTCTCGGTAAGGTGCCTCGGGCACCGGGTGTGAGGCTGTCGTTATGCTACGTGACCTCGGCCGGAAACGGTACAGCCCTGGAATGGGGTGTTTCGCATCAGCAACCATTCCCGGTGGTGCTTCGCAGCCGTTGTATCAATCTGCGGACTCTTAGGGGTTTCCTCGCGGAGAGGCAAGCGGCTGGATGACGGCATTCACGAGGTACGGCCCGTCGAATTCGGTGCGGTCGCCGGGTTTTTCCCCGGCCACCGGGAGCAAGCGCGCGGAAAGCGGCTTGTGCCACTTCACGGAGAGGCTGGCCACGTCGGCGATTATCAGGGCGAGGCGATCTTCGGTGACGTCGCCCGGCAGCGGCACGACGTCGAGCCCCGTACCGCAGACTGCCGAGTAAGCAAGCAGAGCGTCGAGCGTGAGCGTGCCTTCGCTCCAGCGCTGCGAGAGCCGCGCGTCTTCGAGAATGGGCAGCATCAGGCCGGAGTAGCCGGCATGCTTCACGGCAACGCCCTTGAGCACTTCGGTGATCAGTGCGACAGCGGTAAGAGTCCCGCTGGAGCCCACGGGCTGCTTGGTCAGCTCCTCGATTGCTGCTCCGATGGAAACATCTTTGAGCGGCGCCGGGGACATATCAATGCCCATGTAGGTCCACCCCATGTCCTGATCAATGCGATTGGCCAGACGTTCGATGTCCGCGCACTGCAGGCTCAGAGTGTCCGTGAGGGTGCGTTTTGCCGTGGCGAGATCGGGGGCGTTGTGAAAGGCCGCTGCGACGACGTTCGCCGATTGCAGGCCGATGGCGAACTTGTGGCCGAAGCCGGTGTGATACGAGCCAGGATAGAAGGGAGTCGCTTCCGGCACCAGCGCGGTCGCGGAGAAGCGGAAATTGCCCTGGCTGTGCTCGGTGCTGTCTTCCAGGAACTTCATCAGGCGCGCAGCCGCCCCAACCGCTTTCCAATGGACACCGTCTTCCCCGGCAACAACCACGCTGCCGTTGAGAAACTTCGCCTTGCTCAGGATTTCGCCGAGGCGCACAGTCTGTCCCGGGTCGTCGTCATCTTTGAGCATCGCCGGGCCGATGGACACGATGAAATTTTCCTTCTCCGCGAGCGCGTCCAATTCACGAAAGAACGCGACGGCCTCTTCCTGCTTCATGTTCCCGGTGTATTCCGGAAAAGGCTGCGTGGAGATGCGGATGGTCTGGACTTCGTAGCCCCGGGACTCATAGACCGTCCGGGCATACTTGAGCATTTTCAACGTGTCGGCGATCTGCGCCTTGTAGCCGGCGCGTTCGAGGGTGAGGAATGCCGTGATGGTCCGGATTTTTGGCTTTTCCGGAGCGGGGGCCTTCTGCGCGGGAGAGGCTGCGGAGACGAGCAATACAAGCGCAGAGATACAGAAGGCCCGGAGAAACGATGAAGAGGGAAAACGCATGGCCAGCCCTCCTAGCAAGAATCCATCCCCCTGCGGTTTCAATCAGTAACCGCAGGATAGAGCAGCATCAGCTCTAATACCTGTCGCGATGTGTCGGAGCTTACAGACACGATTCGTCTCACTTCCGCCGCGGCACCACCTCCATAAGAAGCGCGAGAGCCCGCTTGAAGCTCTTGTCTCCCGGCTCGCTGCCCTTGTAGTGTCCTAGGCGTACCACAACGAGGTCGTGAGACGGGATGATCAGAGTGGTCTGGCCGCCCGCCCCCGCCATGTAGAATGCCTCCTTGGGTACGGGAAACCTGCCGTCGCCATTGATCCAAAAGAAGCCGCCATAAATGGGGCGCTTGTCAGCTTCCCAAGCAGGCGCAAGCGTACTGACGAATTTGACGTACCCCTGGGGCAGAATCCGCTCACCGTTCCAGACTCCATCCTGAAGATAGAGATTTCCAAGCCGGGCCCAGTCCCGCGCAGACGCGAGCTCGTACCCTTGCGTCAGAAAGTTTCCAAAAGGGTCCGTTTCCAGAACCATCGTTCGGATGCCGATCTTGTCGAACAGGGCGCGCTGCGGGAAGGAGAAGTACTCCTCCCCCCGCTTCTGGACGGCAAGTCGAATGAGATAGTTGATCAATACGGGGTCGGTGTTGTGATAACGGCCCACCGTGTTGGGCGGCCACTGTAGCGGGCGGGTGGCAGCATAGTGGAAGGAGTCAACGCTACCCGTGTAGAGATACAGGTGGTCAGGATATGTTCCTGATGGGTCGTAGTCTGGATCCTGGGGTGCCTTGATGCGCAGCCCGCTCGACATATGCAGGATGTCGGCAATCCGGATCTTGCGGCGCGGATCGCCAGCATCCTGCCACTCGGGAATGGGCGCCGGCTGCCAGAGGCCGTAGACGCCTTGCTTGACGAGGATCCCCATCAGCGTGGCCGTCACGCTCTTGCCCATCGACCAGCTTTCGAGTGGCGTGTGCGGGGTGATGCCCTCGCCGTACCGCTCAGCAATGAGGCGTCCTCTCCACGACACCACGAAGGCGGCAGTCATACCTGCGGCCGGCTCGAAGGCAGCGTCCACTGCCTGCTTCACCTTGGGCGCATCGATCTCCGACGGCGGTGGGTCCTTGGGCAGAGCATCACCCATGGGCCATAGCTGTTTGGAGGGGTCGGGCAGACGGCTCTTGAGTTTGATCGGCGCGAAATTCACAGAGTTCTTACCTACGGGGAGCGTCACGCACCCCTGGTCACCCAAGTACTTAGCCGTGCGCGTAACCCCGTTCGGGAGCGTGATGTGCACGGCCTTGTTGACGCGATCGATCACCGGTTTTCCCACCTTTGCACGCTCGGCGTAAGGACTGGTGAAGTATCCGACGTTCTCGGCAGCGAAGTCGGGATCAAGGCCGGTAATGAACACCGCTGAGCACATGATCTTGGCGAAGCCTGACGTGTGATGTTCGAGCGGATCGCCCGGAGGTGGCACGTATGGAGTATTGAGCTCAAGCGATTTCGCGCGCGCGATGAGCGCGTCGCGGCTCGAGACCGTCGCTTGCGGCGGCGCCGGGGCGGCCGCCTTCACTACGGGTGTCTCGGCCTCGTATCCGATGGCGGCCGTGCAGACTGTCAGCGCGAGTGCCGTTGCGATTGTGTGCATCCTCATCCCTTACCTCCCAGCACGAGACGAGCCCCGACCTGCTTACATGTCCAGGGTACAGCTTTTGCCCTAGAAACAGGCCCAATTAGTTCAGTAGAAGGCCGAAATGCCGGTGATCTTCTCACCGATCACCAGACGATGGATGTCGTGCGTGCCTTCGTAGGTGTACACCGATTCCAGGTTGTTCATGTGGCGCATGACGCAGTAATCGTCCACGATGCCGTTGGCCCCCAGGACTTCCCGGGCTTTGCGGGCTGTTTCCAGCGCCATCCACACGTTGTTCATCTTCAGCATCGAGACGTGCGTGGGGTCCAGTTTCCCGGCGTCCTTCAGCTTGCCGGCGTGCAACGCCAGCAGTTGCGCCTTGCTGATTTCCGTGATCATCCACACCAACTTATCCTGCACAAGCTGATGCGAGGCAATCGGCTTGTTGGCAAACTGTTTCCGCTGCTTCGCGTAGTGCAGCGCCTCGTGGTAGCAGGCCATGGCCGCGCCGATGGCGCCCCAGCCGATGCCGTAGCGCGCCTGGTTCAGGCAGCCCAGCGGCCCCTTCAGCCCCGCCACATTCGGCAGCAGGTTCTCTTCGGGAATTTCGCAATCGGCCATGGAAAGCCCGGAAGTGACCGACGCGCGCAGCGACAATTTTCCGTGGACGTCCCATGCCTTGAACCCTTTCGCGCCTTTTTCCACCAGGAAGCCGCGGATCTTGTCGTCTTCACATTTCGCCCAAATCACCGCCACGTCGGCGATCGAGCCGCTGGTGATCCACATTTTTTCGCCGTTGAGGATGTACTTGTTCCCGCGCTTCACCGCGCGCGTGAGCATCCCGCTGGGGTTCGAGCCGAACTGCGGCTCGGTAAGCCCAAAGCAGCCGATGGCCTTGCCCGACTGCAAGCGCGGCAGCCATTTCTGTTTCTGCTCTTCGCTGCCATACGCATAGATGGGATACATCACCAGCGAGCTTTGCACCGAGACGAGGCTGCGCAGCCCGGAGTCTCCGCGCTCCAGCTCCTGAATCACCAATCCGTACGCCACGCTGGGCATCCCCGCGCAGCCGTAACCTTTAAGGCTTGCTCCGAAGAACCCCAGCTCGGCAATCTGCGGAATCAGGTGCATCGGAAAAGTTGCTTCACGGTTGTGCTTGGCGATGATGGGCAGGACTTCGTTGTCCACAAACTGCCGCGCAGTCTGGCGGACGAGCTTTTCTTCGCCGTTCAGCAGCGAGTCGAATTCGATGAAGTCCACTCCGGGGAAGCTTGCCATGAACTCTCCTTGGGGAATTTCTCGCGGCGCACAGTTGCCCTGCAATGTCCGGGGAACGCGGCGAAGCCAGCATTCTAGCAAGCCGCTTCTCGCCCCAGCAAGGGCAACGCCGGTGAGCCAATCCCTGGTAAGTGCGCCATCGGTTTCGAGTTAGCGCGTGCCCGCGTTCAACTGAATCACGGATTACAGCTTCTTGACGGTGCACGGTTCTCCTGGTGATAAATATGAACTGAGTTATACTCTGCGTGATAAGACCTACGGAAGGAGTATGGACAATGAGGAAGTCGTGCGCAAAAGCCAGCCTCGTCTTGGTATTTGTTGCCTGCGGTTGGCATGCCCCGGACTCGCGTGCTCGGGTGCAAGAACAGACTGCTGCGCCTCGGCTGCCGCAGGAGATCACTGCTGAGGATGCCAAGGCTCTGGAAGAAGGGCTCAAGGCAAACCCCGACAATCGCGCTGCCCGGGAGAAGCTGATCACCTACTACTTCAGGGCTAACCTTATGTCGAGAGCGCCCGGCCTCGAAGAGAGACGCGAACAGCATATCTTTTGGCTGATCGAACATCATCCCGACTCTGAACTCGCGGGCTCCCCGGAGGCGGGCATACAACCGGTCGGTCTCTCCGGAAGTACCGAGGGATACCAACACGGCAAACAGTTGTGGTTGCAACAGGTCGAAACGCACCCGGAGAATCTTCGGGTTCTCTGTAATGCGGCGGCTTTCGTCTCTTTGTGGGACAGCAAGGTCGGGCGGGAACTGCTGGAGAAGGCATTGATCCTCGATCCGAGCGATGCGCGGGCATCGTCCATGTTAGCCCAATCGTACATGCTCGAGCGGTTGCATGCCAAATCACCCGAAGAAAAGAGGACTTTGGCACTGAAGGCATTGTCGATCCGAGAACGCGGCCTGGAGAAAGCCAGTCACGAGGAGCGGTTCTACGCGTTAGGTGACATCGCTGCCGACGCGTTCGAGGCCGGAGACCTGACGAAGGCTGAGCAATACGCCTCTGAACTCCTGCAGTCCGCCCAAGATAAGAAGAATTGGAACTACGGCAACGCTGTACACAAAGGCCACATACTTCTCGGACGTATTGCGCTGCAACGCGGCGACATTTCTAGTGCCAAGGAACATCTGCTGGCAGCCGGAGAGACACCCGGATCGCCGCAACTCAATTCCTTCGGTCCGAATATGACCTTGGCGAAGGAGTTGCTCGAAAAGGGTGAGCGCGACGCCGTCCTCACTTACCTACAATCGTGCCTTAAGTTCTGGAAAATGGGCGGAGACAAGCTGCAGAGCTGGGTTACCACGGTGAAGGGAGGCGGTATCCCAGACTTCGGTGGCAACCTTTTGTACTGACAATTTTGTGCTGGACATTGTAGCGGGGCACGGTACAATACCCACGCTTTATGACCTCTAAGCCGAAGACGACCTTCCTTTGCCACACGAGCTGGCGATTTACGGCCTTTACGTATTTTTATGGGAGCGGTGCGGGGGTGGGCAGCTAGAGAGAATCCAAAACCAGAAATTCTCGGCCCACTCCCAACCGGAGTGGGCTTTTTTATTTTCCACGGGGGCACAAAACCATGCTGATCAAAATGACGCAAGAAGCGGAACGAGCACAGATGGAAGCGGTCTGCGAGCGCATTCGCGGGTTTGGTTTGACGCCGACCTGGATACAGGCGGACGCACCGGTCACCATCGGCGCCGTGGGCGCGGCGGACGCCGCTTGCTTCAAACCGATGCTTGAAGGCTTGCCTGGCGTGGAGAGCGTAGTGCCGATTACCGAGCCCTACAAGCTCGTCAGCCGCACGCTGCGCCGCGACCCATCGGTGATCCGGTTGGGCGAAGATGTCGCCATCGGGGGCGGTCACTTCGTGATGATGGCCGGGCCGTGCGCCGTAGAATCGGAGGAGCAGATCCTGCGCATCGCGCATGCGGTGAAGCAAGCCGGGGCGCGCGTGCTGCGCGGGGGGGCCTTCAAGCCGCGCACGTCGCCGTACACGTTTCAGGGCCTCGGAGAAGAAGGGCTGCGGCTGCTGGCGCTGGCGCGGGAGGAAACGGGATTAAAGATTGTCACCGAGGTGATGACACCGGAGCACCTGGATGCCGTCTGCGAGGCGGCGGACATCCTGCAGATCGGCACGCGGAATATGCAGAACTACTTCCTGCTGCGGCGCGTGGGCGCGGTGCGCAAGCCGGTGCTGCTCAAGCGCGGGATGTCGTCCACGCTCGAAGAGTTGCTCCTCGCCGCGGAATACATCCTAGCGGAAGGGAATCCCGACGTGATTCTGTGCGAACGCGGGGTCCGCACTTTCGAGACGCAGACGCGCAACATGCTGGACCTCGGCGGGGTCGCGCGGCTGCGCGAGATGACGCACCTGCCGCTGGTGGTGGATCCGAGCCAGGCGAGCGGAAGGAGATCGCTTGTGCCGCCGCTGTCCCGCGCGGCAGTGGCCGCCGGCGCGGACGGGCTGATCGTCGAGGTGCATCATGCTCCGGAGCAGGCGCTCTCGGACGGCGCCCAGTCGCTGACGCTCGAGCAATTCGGCCAGGTGATGCGGTCGCTTGCGCCCTACCTGGCCGCCGAAGGCAAACACATGGAATCGGCCGCGGCGGTTGCGGCGGGATGCTCGCGATGAAGGCTTTGCGAGTGGCCATCCAGGGCGAGCGCGGCTCGTTCAGCGAAGAAGCGGCGTGGCGCTTGCTGGGCAGACGCGCCACCACCGTCTGCTGCCCGACGTTTGGCGCGGTCTTCGAAGCGCTGCGCCGCGGGAAAGCCGACCGCGCCGTTTTGCCCATCGAAAACACGCTGGCCGGTTCGGTGTACGAAAATTACGACCTGCTTCTCGAGCACCGCTTCTGGGTCGAAGCGGAATACACCCTGCGGATCGAGCACATGCTGATCGCGCCTCGCGGCGTTGGCTTGCGTGATGTAAGAGAGGTGCACTCGCACCCGGTTGCGCTGGCGCAATGCCGCAAGTTCTTCGCGCGGCACAAGGACGTGCAGCCCGTGGCGGCCTACGACACGGCGGGAAGCGTGAAACAGATTATCGAGCAACGACGTCGCGACGCCGCGGGCATCGCCGGACGCGCCGCCGCGCGGGCCTACGGGGCGCGCATCCTGGCCCGGAACATCGAGGACGACCGCGGCAATTTCACGCGCTTTCTTCTCGTGCGGCGCTCGCCGCACACGCCCCCGAACGCAAACAAGACCTTCATCGTCTTCGCCACGCACAACGTGCCGGGCTCGCTGTTCCGCTGCCTCGCCGTATTTGCCCTGCGCGACATCAGCCTGACCAAAATCGAATCGCGTCCCTGGCGCGGCCGTCCGTGGGAATACCGCTTCTACGCCGACTTTCTCGGCCGTCCGGACGCGTCTCCGGGCCGCGAGGCCCTCGCACATCTCTCCGAACTCACCTCCTTCTTGCGCGTTGTAGGCTGTTATCCTAAGGGCGGAACAAAATCGTAAGACATTTTGCGAGTTGGATTCCCGCTCCGGCCCAAGCATCAGTGCCCAAACTGATCGAGCTCCACCCAATCGGTGGAATTCTGGGTGCAGCCATCCGTCTTGCAAACCTGGAAGCTGATGACCGGATGCAATTCCCAGACGGATATGCGCCAGCACGAAGCTAGGTCGCCGGCGGACTTTGCCATGGCGCAATTCTGCGAGCTGAGATTATGCTCGTTGTCCACCATCAACTGGCCGACTACTTTGACTTTCCTCCCGAGGACGTTGGTCAGCTCGCCTACGGTCCACTTTCCATTTTCGAAGTTGGCGCGAAAGTGCGGGGTCATTTCCACGATCGCGGCATTGCTGGAAAGCGAGTGCGCAGAAACTTTCTTCTTGGCTGCCAATTGCGCGGCGAGGTTCTGATCGAATCCGATGCCGATGTGATAGTCCACATCTGCGAATCCCGGCGGGTCCTGCGGCAACTGGCAATTGCTGCTTTCCGCGCCTTCGGCTTTGACATAAAAGAGATAGCCGATCAAGCCGGTGGGCTGTGTTTCTCCGGCTTGAATCAGCGCGTCCTTGAAGGTGAGGTGGTTCTTGCTTCCCAGTTGCGCCGGGATCTGCTTGTCCAATTGCTCGTAGTCGGCCTTGGACGTCAGGAATTTTACGGGGTTCACCGAGGCTGGCGCGATTAATTGGTTTTTCAGCACATTCAGGTACGCGTCGTAGTTGGGTTTGCCTGGCCCCTGGGTGCAGCCCGCAGGATAGCGGGAGTGGCAATCTTCAAAATCCTGCACTTCTTCGCAGGCGACCGGAATAGGTCCCCCCGGCGGCACTTTCGCCCCCGGTGCGCCCCCGGTAGGACCCAGGAGCGCGCTGCTCATCAGCGCGGCGATGGCCACGGGTGCGAAGGGAGCGACCCGCCGGGCGATGATGTGACTGGAACGCGGAGTTGGATTAGGCATGTCGGCCTCCTGGTGTTTTCACTTGCATCATTCCTTACTTTCCCTTCGAGGGCATTTCGGACGCGCCGGCCTGAATCCCCTTGCTAACTCCATAGGTGGTGGCGCTAATGCCCAACAGGGCTAGCACGCCCGCGGGAACCTCCGGAAAAGCTCCCTTCCCTTCCGTGGCCAGAAGGAAGAAACTGAGCCCGATGACCAAGGTGAAGATGAGCAACTGGAAGCGCGACATGCTGGCGCCTCCGCCGTGTTCGCTCAGCAGATGAGTGAGGTCAATCTTGCCCGCCGCCATCAGAAGCAACACGATGATCCCGTAGAAGAACAACAGAATCAGAACGCTGTAGGAGAAGGCGAGCTTGAGTTTTGTCTCATGGTCCGTTCCCGGCAGTAAGTAGATGATCGTTGCCACAATCACCGCGATCACCAGGCTGATCCATCCGATGTATTTCATTCTCTCCTCCTTCTGAGATTGTTTGACCCGCTGCTGTACAACAGGGAGTACGCCTTGCCGCCAAGATAAGCCGCATTGCTCGCTCCGAATGCCAACAGAAGAGCCGGGGGAACGCTCGGAAGAGCGCTGCGGTTCCGTATGACCTGAACCAGAAAATAGAGGGCCGAAGCCAACGTAACCAGTAAGAGCTGCGCCCGCCCGGGACTGA